>JBGOWL010000208.1:0-3810 GCA_041478585.1 Dehalococcoidia bacterium
GGCTCCAAATTTGGTCAGTCTACGGGCATTGGCCAGTGCCAGTGGCATGAGCTGCAGGGACGGGAACCTGCCAAGAGACCCTCGGGCACAGGCGCGTTCGGAGAATCCGGTGACTTCATCGGGTCGGCAGAATTGCGAATACAGGAGGAAGGGCACAGGATGCCAGCTATGGGCCTTCAATACGGCAGGTGTGGAATGGTCGCCGGTAACGATGATTACGTCGGGATGAAGTTCGAGCAATCGGGGCAGAGCTGCATCGACTTCTTCGATGACGCGGACTTTTCTCCAGAAGTCGCCGTCTTCGCCGGCACTGTCGGTTTGCTTGATGTGGAGGAATATGAAATCGTGCTGGCCATAGTATTTGGCAAGAGCCGCAAACTGGTCTTCTATGGAGTGGCCACCATCCACAACCTTCATGCCGAGCAACTTGGCCAACCCCCGATACATGGGATAGGCGGCAATGGCCAGAGGGTTCAACTTATAGAGTTCGCTCATCGATGGGAAATGAGGGAGCTCTGAAAAGCCGCGCAGCAGAACCATATTGGCCGGATGAGAATGCGCCAGGATAGCTTTGGCTCTGGCAACCCATTCGTTGGCCAGAGCAGCGGTCTTGATGGCTTCGGTTGACAGGGGGATGATTTCCTTGGCTGGCAGTCCGAGTTGCTGCGGGTCCGAGTCGCTGAGATCAGGATTGAGGTGATCTCCACGGAGGACCAACAGGAAACGGTGTCCTTCTACAGGGGCCACCAGCGCTTGTATCCCGGGCATGGCGATGTCACTCAGTTGTTGACATAATCTGGTGCATTCCTCGGTGGAGATGCGACCGGCTCGACGATCCACGATGAGGTGGTGATCATCTATAGTGCAGAAGTTTCCCCTTGCTGCTACATCTCCTGGCTGAAGAGGAAAGTCTACCCCCAATGCTTCCAAGATGCCTCTGCCGATGGTGAATGTGAAGGGATCATAGCCAAAAAGAGCCAGGTGACCTGGCCCGCTGCCGGGTGTCAGCCCGGGTCCGATGGGTTCGGCAAGTCCACAGATGCCCTCCCTTGCCAGGTAGTCGAGGTTGGCTGTACGAGCAGTTTCGAGCTCAGTCTGGTGGGTCTCAGGATGAGGCAACCCGCCCAGACCATCCATGACCACGAGGGCTATCTTGGCCTCCGAGGGGACGGAAAGCTGGCTGAGCAGAGATAGAGTATTCATCCTCACTTATCCATCAGGGCGGCTATTGCCGGCAGAGTTTTGCCCTCAAGGAACGTTAGAGATGCACCTCC
Organism: Dehalococcoidia bacterium; assembly: GCA_041478585.1. Taxonomy (GTDB): domain Bacteria; phylum Chloroflexota; class Dehalococcoidia; order UBA2247; family RBG-13-53-26; genus RBG-13-53-26. The sequence continues at coordinate 1,275 of JBGOWL010000208.1, forward strand.
GCCCGTGGAAACGTGGGTCATCTTATCTACCAGGCCCATCTCCTGTATTGCCTCGGCAGTAGAGCCACCTCCGATAATTGTGGTGGCATTGAGGCTGGCGAGGACCGAAGCAATAGCCTGCGTGCCCTGTCGAAACTGGGGGAATTCAAACACGCCTATGGGACCGTTCCAGATGATGGTCTTGGACTTGCGCAGCTCAGTCTTAAACATGTCGATCGTCTTTGGCCCGATGTCCATGACGTACCAACCGGCGGGCACGCTGGCTATAGCGACGACCTTGGAGTTTGCCTGGGCGTCGAACCTATCGGCCACCACGACGTCTTGAGGCAGAAGCAGACGGACGCCTCTTGCTGCAGCCTTGTCCATCAGTTGTTGAGCAGTGCCAACCTTTTCGTTCTCCACCAGAGATTGCCCCATATCGTATTTCAGAGCCTTCAGGAACGTAGCCGCCATGCCCCCGGCAATGAGAAGGGAATCGACTTTGTCCAGAATGTTCTCCAGCACGTCAATCTTGTCGCTTATCTTGGCTCCACCTGCGATGGCGGTGAATGGCCTGTCTGGATTGTCCAAGGCTTTTCCCATGACCTCGAGTTCCTTCTCGATGAGGAACCCGGCGACTGAAGGCAGGTAGTGGGTCACACCCTCCGTGGAGGCATGGGCCCGGTGTGCAGTACCGAAGGCGTCGTTGACGAAGACCTCCGCCAATCGGGCCAGGGCTTGAGCAAAAACGGGATCGTTCTTCTCTTCTGCTGCATGAAAACGCAGATTCTCCAGAAGCAGGACCTCCCCTTCCCTCAAGTTGGCGGCAAGCTGCTCAACTGCTGTGCCGATGCAGTCATCGGCCATTTTCACTTCCTGACCGAGAAGCTGGGAAAGCCTGTGGGCCATCGGTGCCAGACTTGACTCTTTTTCTCTGGCCTTGGGACGACCGAGATGGGAACAGAGGATAACCCTGGCCTTGTTATCCAGCAGGTACTTGATAGTAGGCAATGACTCACGAATACGGCTATCATCGGCGATGGCTCCGGTATGAGGTTCCAAGGGGACGTTGAAATCTACTCTGACCAACACCCTTTTGCCGTGGACGTCAATATCTCTGATGGTCTTCTTGGTCAATAGTTGCCTCCTCAGGCTTTCGGAGACAGACCCTGTTCCAGCCTTTCCTTTATCTGCCGTACTTCCAGAACTGCTTCAGGTGCAGCCTCGTAGATCCCCGTACCCTGACGATCGGCCTGGACAATTGCGGGATTGTAGTTGATGAATCCTATGATCTCAAACCCGGGCATGTTCTCAGTGATGAACAGGCGATCGGCGGCGTTCTGTGTCTTGCAGCCGACGACATAGCACTTATCAATGCCCAGGTCTTTGGCCAGCTTCTGTATTGACTCTGCTGTTTGCAGACTCCTTTTCCCTGGCTCGACAACTATGATGAAAGCATCTACTCCTGCCGCAGTACCTCTGGCCAGGTGTTCCAGTCCGGCCTCCATATCCATGATAATGACCTCGGACCTTTCCAGTAGCAGGTGGGCCATCAGACTGCGGAGCAGAGCACTCTCGGGGCAGATACATCCGGCGCCACCTCCTTTTACTGTACCGAGAACCATCAGTCTGATATTGCCCTTGTGGGCTGAAAAACGATCCGGTATGTCATCAACCTTGGGATTGAGTTTGAGGTAAGCTCCGAAACTGCCTGCTTTTGCTCCCGTGCGCTCCTCAATGAGGTCTTTGAGCTGTGATATGGGGGTGATTCGGCGGGCTTGCTCTGGAGGAATACCCAAGGCTCCAGCCAGATTAGCGTCAGGGTCAGCATCAATAGCTATGACTCGCTTACCCTCGGCTGAATAGACCATGGCCAGCAGGCTAGCCAGTGTGGTCTTGCCTACCCCTCCTTTGCCGGCGATTGCAAGTCTCATATCACCTACCCGAGATGACTTTCTGGCCGAAGAGGATGCTGAGTTTCATTATAGGATATTGTTTGTGAAAAAGCGATTGGGATGCTCTGCTCTACATCATACGAATACGAACTCGAGTTGCCTCGATACCGCGCTACGACTAAGCTGACTGCACGCTGGCTTTTCTAGGTCTGTGTGTCTTTGAAGTTCAGAGTCTTCAGCCATCCAGCCCATACCAGCAGGACAACAAGCATATTCAATACGTAGAAATAGTCATGGACACGCAGCCCTGTTGACCCTTCCAGGTAGACACTGAGGACTATCCTGAAGATGTTGAACACAAATCGTTTGCTTAGTCGACAGTCTTCTGCGCGGGAAGTAAGCCGATCCCCCTGCCTCAAGGGCTTTCCCGATGTGATGCAGATGCCGGCGAAGAGCTGAAAGTGGTGGTTGCCCCGCCGAGGCTGACCGACAAGCTGGATCCTACTGGAGTGTTCTCTGCGGCAAGTTGGATCGTGCTGTTCTCAGGCTACGGATGTCAGTGATCCATTCAACTGCTCTTCAAACGTGAAGCCTTTCTCCTTGATCATCCTGAGGCAAGCAAACACCACATCGACATCATACAGCCTGCCGCTATTCCGCGA
>JBGOWL010000261.1:0-2959 GCA_041478585.1 Dehalococcoidia bacterium
CCAGTTCTCTCTGATAGATTTCCTGTTATGATATCCATCGTTCCCTCACGTGTCGTTCCATCATGACAGCTTCTTGTCACCTTGTAGCCCTGCACGACATCTGGGAGCGAGACAAAAGCATACCTGATACCTTACATGTCACGGAACGGGAAGAAGCAGACAGAGCATGTCTTAGAAGGAGGTAGTGATGCCCGACCAAACGTTTGATGCGGTAGTGATTGGAGGTGGGACTACAGGTCTGTACGTTGCCATGTATTTGATGAAGTACGGTGGCATGAGCGTTGGCGTCTTCGAGAGGAGGCATGAGATCGGCGGCTGCCTGGCCACTGAGGAGATGGCTGCCCCGGGTTTCCGCTGTAATACCCATGCCACGATGTCCTTCAGCTGGTACCATTTGCCGCTCTATCGCGATTTCCCGGAATTCTGGGAGTACGGAGCACAGCGCGACCAGTATCTCTGCTCCGATGGTGCCATCTTCAGAAAGGATCAGTCGTGCCTGGCCATCTACAGCGAGAAACATGACCCTACCCAGGAGCGCACGGCGAAAGAGATAGCTCGCTTCTCACAGAAGGACGCTGACAAGTGGCTGAAACTGTGGCAGCTATGGACGAGCGATTTGGCGCAAAGTGTACAGATGGATCGGCTGTACCTGCCGGCGGAGTGTCGCATGGATCCTAGGGTGATGGAGAGGCAAATAGCTTTGTATCCCAAACTGGTGGAAGTCGGTTGTGACCCAGATGGACTGCTCCTGGCATCGAGCCATCTGCGGGCGATGAAGGAATTATGGGAAAGCAAGGAACTGCAGTACTGCATTGCGAGATTGGTGCTTTCAGGGGCATTTGACGTTTGCCAGGCGGGGTGTGGGGCCGAGGACATAGGTTTTCCCGGCCAGATGCCAGGTCTAGGTTATTTCAGGGGAGGGACTCACCAAGTCGCTCATGCTGCCCACCAGATCCTGGTAGCCGGCGGGTGCAAGTTTTTCACCCATGCTGAGGTGGACAAGGTCATCATAGAGAATGGGACCGCCAAAGGCATTCGCCTTACCGACGGCACTCAAATCCGGGCACGGAAGCTGGTCTTGAGCACCCTGAACCCGCAACAACTCTGCTTCGACTTGATAGGCAGAGAGTATTTTAGCGAGAAGGCGGCCCGACGTGTGGACCTTTGGGAAGCCCGTTTTGGTGCCCTGATGTGGTACGCCTTCGCCATTCACGAGCGGCCCAAATACGAGGCGGCGGCGTTCAACCCAGATATCAATGAGACTTTCTGGCTGGGGTTGGCGGAGACCCCTGACCCTGACCATGTAGCCAGGGAGACCTACTTCATGAAGCTGGGTATGTGGCCTCCTCCCGAGGACTTCTGCCCCACTGTCTGGTGTCACAGCATGCTTGACCCCTCCTACGCGCCTCCGGGGAAGCACGTTGCCAACAACGAGCAGGTGGGACCGCCGGCTGACAAACATACCCTGAAGGAGTGGATTGAGATAAAGAAGTGGTACGCTGAGCAGTTGATCAGCCTGTGGTCGAAACATGCTCCCAACATGAACTGGGACAACATCATCGGCTATGATCCCAACACTCCTTACGATAACCTGCGGATGAAGAACCTGGCCCCCACCGGGGCCATGTCAGGGGGTGACCGGCCACCGTACCAGTCTATGGACCTTAGGCCTACCCCCGAGCTGGCAAACCACAGGACTCCGATAAAGAACCTTTACTGCACGGGAGGAGCCTGGTGGGTGGGCACAAATGTGGGCTCAACCGAATCCTATAACTGCTACAGGATTATCGCCACCGACCTTGGGTTGGGCAAGCCCTGGGAGGAGCCTGGCAAAGAGGAGCCGGATTCCCTGGTTGAGCAGCAGAAGCGTACAACCAGCAAGATTAAGGAAACGTTCAAGAGGACAAAGTAGAGGAGGTATCATGCCCGACCAAACGTTTGACGCCGTGATAGTCGGCGGTGGGTCCAAGGCCCTTTACGTGGCCATGTACTTGGTCAGGTATGCCGGCATGAGCGTCGGCGTTTTTGAGAAGAGGCACGAACTCGGCGGTGGATTGGCCACCGAGGAGATTGCTGCACCGGGCTTTCGCGGCAACACCCATGCCGTGATACAGTTGCCCTGGTATTACGCTCCGCTCTGGCGCGATTTTCCTGATTTCTGGGACTACGGAGCCCAGCTCGACCAACACCTTTGCAGCGACGGCGCCATCTTCAGAAAGGATCAGACCTGCCTGGCCATCTACAGTGACAAGCATGACATGAGCCAGGAGCGCACGGCGAAGGAGATTGCCCGCTTCTCTGAAAGGGATGCCGAGAAGTGGCTCAAACTGAGGAAGGTATGGCTAGGGGACGCAATGCAGAGAACACAGATGGATCTGCTCTTCAATCCCGCGGAGGGCCGTGCCGACCCCAAAGTGCTCGAGAGGAGCGTAGCTCTATATCCAGAGTTTCTGGAGGCCGGGTTCAACATAGATTCGCTTGTCTTGACAGGCAGCAACATGCGTGTAGCCCGCGAATTCTGGGAAAGCCCGGAGCTACAGTACTGTGCAGTCAGATTCAATCTTTCATCGGCATTCGATGTCAATCAACCGGGGCTTGGGTTCGTAATGATCGGCTCGTCTGCATGTTTGCCTAACATAAGTTTCGCCAGAGGGGGAACCCATCAGGTAGCTCACGCTGCCCACCAGATCCTGGCAGCCGGTGGATGTAGGTTCTTCACCCACTGTGAGGTAGACAAGGTCATCATAGAGAATGGAGCCGCCAAGGGGATCCGCCTCAAAGATGGCTCTGAGATCAAGGCGAGAAAGCTGGTGGTGAGCACCTTGAGTCCGCAGCAACTCGTCTTCGAGTTGATCGGCAGAGAGCATTTTAGCTACGATGCCGCGCGCCGCGTGGAGCTACTGGAATCTAAGTTCGCCTGCCTGATGTGGTACAGCTTCGCCATCCGCGAGGCGCCAAA
>JBGOWL010000212.1:0-3771 GCA_041478585.1 Dehalococcoidia bacterium
ATGTAGTCTACGCGGTTGGAAGTCGCAAGCTGTGACATTGGCTCTCAATCATCCGCTGGGGTAGTCTTCTCAGCCTTATCGCTATTCTATCATCTGATAGTTCAAACTGCAAAAAACGCCAAAAAATCCCCGGCATGTGGGCTAATCAGATTGTCCCGGTGCTGACATATGGGCGAGAGGAGATTGTGGACTCACAAAGGCAGATGAGCTGGATATCTATGCCACTGCTCAGGTTTTCCGCTGTTTCTCACTGCCCTTCGATTTGAGCCATAAGCCTGAAGTGACTCCACCCAGAATGATCACCAAGCCGGCCAGGCTGTATTCCAGAGGGCGTACCCAGCCTGCTTCGGTGGCATCGAGATGTTCCTCGGAGCCTGGACCGAGCTCCCCTTCATTGTCTGACGTAATCTGTCCCGAATTCGTCTGGTTTTCTCCAGTTGGTGATTCTGTGTCCTTACCGTCAAAAGTCCTCCCTTCTTGGCCTATTGAGGAGGGGGATGTTGCGAAAAGGTTGGTTAGATCAGCAGTGAATGCCATCACCAGCAGTACAGCGGCTGCAGCTGTAGCCAGGCGGAGCAGTGGCATGGCTGTCCGTCGACGTGATGGTTCAACCTGAGCAATCCTGAAGCTGCGCAAGGGCAACATCTCAGGCAATTGATGCAGAAGTGCCACCGTTGTCTGAAGAGACTCAAGCTCTTTCTGACAGCTATGACAAGCTACGAGGTGCGACTCCACCTCGTCTAGCGCCTGAGGACTCAGGCGTCGGTCCATATATGCGGAAAGCCTCTGCTTTGTCTTAGAGCAGTTGTCCCTTCTGAATCTCCCGAACACCGTCCACATCTTGCCCTCTTACTTATTGAGACGAAATTCTTGAGGCAGAAGTTCCCTTTGCAGGAGGTAGTTGCGCAATTGGGCCCGGCCTCGACTGATGCGCGATCTGACTGTTCCCAGGGAGCACCCCATAACCTTGGCGATTTCCTCATAGCTCAAACCCTGGATATCGCAGAGAATGACTGCCAGACGTTGCTCCGAAGGGAGACTGGCCAATCCTTCTTTTATGTGCTCGCTCATCTCCAGTCGCAAGACGTAGTCCTCGGGAGATTCGCTGGAAGGCGGTGCCTTGGGCTCAAAAGGCAGCGACTCCAAAGGGATTGCAGGATGGCGCTTGAGTTTGCGTAATTGGTCGCGACAGTTATTGGCGGTGATTTGCAGTAGCCAGGCTCTGAAATTGCCTCCTCTGAACCCTCTGATATTCTTCCATGCGGAGAAAAAGGCGTCCTGAGTGGCATCTTCAGCGGCACTGGGATCACCCAGCATTCGCAAAGCAAGGTTGTACGCCATTTTCTGATAGCGCTCCACCAGTTCATTGAAGCTGTCGAGGTCACCTCTCTTACAGCTCTCTGCAAGTTCCGAATCATCCAGTCTCATTTTTTCTTTGTGGAAGTACCAAAGGTGAATAGATTATAATCTGGATTTACCTATGTCCGACGGATTGCGTGAGCCGGGAAAACTGAAGACCAGTATTGTCCAGGTCATATTGACTGTTCTCATAATACTGGTTGTCATTGCTGGGGTACAATCTACCATGCAGAGCTTCAGGGTAAAAGGTGAGAGCATGGAGCCGAGCTTTCACAGCGGGGAATACATCATAGTGAATAAACTGACGTACCGCTTCAGCTCTCCGAAAAGAGGGGACGTGGTCGTGTTCCGTAACCCTGAGTTGCCGGACGAACTCTATATCAAAAGGATAGTGGGTTTGCCTGGTGAGACAGTCGAGATCAAGGGTGGTGAGATATATATAGATGGGCATGTTCTAGAGGAAAGGCCTGTTTTTGCCGAAATCCTCTATGGCAACTATTCGGTTACGGTTCCTGATGGCAAGTACTTTGTTATCGGAGACAATCGGGTTGCTACGAGCGGTTCTCATACCTTTGGCCCGGTGCCGCGTCAGAACATAGTGGGCAAGCTATGGATTTCTTACTGGCCACCGCGGGAATGGGGGCTGTCGCCCAGCTATGCCGCAGCAGTGGAATAGGTTTTAGGAAGACATTGGAAAGCGAAGCAGAAAGAATATTCAAAGAAGCTGGCGCTTTTGCCGAGGGACATTTCCAGCTTACCTCTGGGCTTCACTCGCCTATCTATTGGGAGAAGTTTCGGATACTGGAGCAACCCCGCTACACGGAACGACTTTGTCGGATGATTGCCGAGCACTTTCGAGGTCACAATATCCAGCTGGTAGCTGGACCGACCACCGGGGGTGTCATTGTTGCCTACGAAGTGGCAAAACAGCTTGGTGTGCGCAGTATCTACGCTGAAAGGCAAGGCAACGCTCGAGTGTTTCGCCGGGGATTTGAGATCGCTCAGGGGGAACGAGTTCTGGTTGTGGACGATGTACTAACCACCGGGGGCTCTGTCCGTGAGGTGATGGCTGAGGTGAAGCGAAGGGGCGGACGGCTGATAGGATTAGGGGTATTGGTTGATAGAAGTCAGGGAGAGGTGGACTTCGGGACCTCTCTATTCAGTTGTCTGCGGACCGTTGTTCCTACTTACAAGCCAGAGGAATGCCCGTTGTGCGGGGAAGGGAAACCTCTGGTGAAGCCTGGCAGTGGAGAAAGCCCGTCCGCCTAGCCGAGCTCCTTGTTCAAGCCAGCCAGGAATTCAGCATTTGTGCGGGTCTTTGACAGGCGATCGAGGACCAGTTGGGTGCCCTCTGTCGTATTGGATGAATCAGCCGAGATCATGCTGACCATCCGTCTGAGTAGCCACATGTACTTGAGCGTTTGATCGTCAACCAGTAATTCCTCACGTCTGGTACCGCTGCGCACTATATCAATGGCTGGGAAGATGCGCCTCTCCGCCAGCCGTCGTTCCAGGTGCAACTCCCAATTGCCGGTGCCCTTGAATTCCTCGTAGATCACGTCATCCATACGGCTGCCGGTGTCGACAAGGCAGGTAGCCAGGATAGTGAGGCTGCCCCCCTCCTCAATGTTTCTGGCTGCGCCAAAGAAATGTTTGGGATTATACAGGGCAACCGGATCAATACCGCCTGAAAGCGTCCTTCCACTTGAGGGCGCAGCCAGGTTATAGGCCCTGGTAAGCCGAGTGATGCCATCGAGGAGGATAACAACATCCTTCTTCGCCTCAACCAGACGCTTTGCCCTTTCCAGGGCCAGTTCGGCAACATGGGTCTGGTTTTCTACCAGTTCGTCGAAGGTAGCACTGACTACCTCACCCCGAGCTGACCGCTTCATGTCAGTTACTTCTTCAGGTCGCTCACCGATAAGACAGACCATGATGTGTACATCCTCATGGTTGACGGAGATGGCATTGGCGATCTGCTTGAGGAGTATTGTCTTGCCTGCCTTAGGAGGGGAAACGATCAAGCCACGCTGTCCTCTGCCAATGGGGGCGATGAGGTTAATCAGTCGACAGGCAAGATTCTCAGGGGTGGTCTCCAGGTTGAGTATCTTATTTGGGAAGATGGGGGTCAAGGAGTCAAATGCCGGTCGATTTTTCGACTGATCAGGATCCTGATCGTTGACCAGTTCCACCCTGAGCAGACTCTGATACCTCTCCCCTTCCTTTGGCGGTCTGGCCTGTCCCATTACAAAATCCCCGGTGCGGAGGCCAAAACGGCGAATTTGAGATGATGAGACGTAAATATCCTTCGTTCCCGGCAGCAGGTGTTCGTCGCGAAGGAAACCGTACCCTTCAGAGGTGATCTCCAACGTGCCAAAGGCAAAGATATTGCCTTCCCTTTCTGCATTGTTC
>JBGOWL010000095.1:0-6282 GCA_041478585.1 Dehalococcoidia bacterium
ACCCACATTTGGGGTAACACTGGTGGCATAATGCAATGTCGGATTGTAGTAATTGTAGTAATACGACGTTACTACCAGGTCATCGGTGGGAGTGCCGTTGCGAAGCCGGATAGCAAGCCAGGCGCCACCGGCATAAACGTTTACAGTAGCATGATCCTCTGTCCTGCCCATCCCCATATCAAGCGTGAGAGTCGTTGATAAAGAGGGCGACAATCCTCCTACAAACAGCTTCCCCACCGCGCCTTCGGTGGCATCAACCGAAACACAATGAGTCGTGTTGTTGTAGCCTAGAGCCAGGTTCGAGACCGCACCCGACATGGAATCTGCGGCTAGGCACATGTTGCCCGGGACTGTGCTCATACTGGTGTAGTCCTGGCTGAAAACGACCAGGTCGCCGACTGGATCATTGGTTACACTTGAACCTGCAGCGTGGACATTTTGAACGCCGGGCTGTACGAGCACGGTAGAAACCACCACGACAACACAAAGCAGAAATACAGAGAGACTGCACTTCATGGCCCCCCTGATTAGTGTTGGTTGCTGACCCTTCTGATTCCTTCCTGGCATCTATCTCCCTCCTCAAGCAAACAGTGAAACCGACCTCTCTTTAACGTATGCTTTGTGATGGACTGTACCCATGGTGCTGCCAAGCCGGCAGCTATTGTCAATGCGGTTGTGGCTTCGGAACCCAACGGGTTGTCGCCGTAACCAGGGTGGTCGCCATCTCAAAACTGCCCAAAAGAAAAACCGACCTAGAGAGGTCGGTTTCACTATTGACTCCCCACTGCCAAAGTGACCAGATACGGGCAATGGTTCAGCGCCCCCCGTCTATGTCAGCGATGTGTTCTGTCTAGTTCCTGCTGCCCCCTCATCTATCTTAGTCGTCGGACCGCATCGAAATCCCTTACGGCACAATCATTGTGGTAGATCATGAATACACGGGGAGCTACGTCCCGGCCTCGAATTCGGCGGCCAGTCGATGAAGCTCGACGCCCACCCCGCTGAGGTGCTCTGCAGTGCCAATTCGACCAAGTCACTACCACCGCCGCTCCAAAACGGCGTCCCATGGCCCAATCGTGCCGCCGGTCCCATGACTGCCTGCTCCGGAAGGAAGTCCTTTCGGAGCTGCCGATTCTCAGCACTTGCCCTGAATCGGTTCCTCCATTCCCATTTCGGAGCGGCATAGCCAACATCAGCCTGCACACAAAGGGGGCCACGGTGCGGATGAGAATGGCATCACCCCTGCCCCAATCCGTGGATTATTCATGTGTCTGCGCAATCCCCTTGGCCCTACCTGGATTCCCGCTTGCGCGGGAATGACATGGGGAAGAGCGGGAATGACATAGCAGGGAAGCGAGGGCAGGAAATCAGACACCTGGATTCAGCATCAAGTGTGGAATGATTACATGTAAAGATATATCAGAGACACTACACTAGCGTGGTATAATGGGCCGGACTGCATGGCGAAACCACAGACTCCCCCTCACTGTTCTGAGGTAGTTCTGCAATGGACGGGATTCCACCTATCTGGGTGATGGAGCCATCCGGCAAGGGTACGAGACGCCAGTTCTCGAAAGCCCTTCTTGGTCGGAGCAGCGACCTTGACCTGAAATACATCAAATTGCGCCTGAGGGAGATCCGCGAGAGTCCACTGATTGAACAAGCGTCCATCGTGGAGCAGTTCAAAGATACCGTCGCGAAATTTCAAGGCACAGACTGCCGGTGGGCAGGTGATGGTGCGGAAGCGGTGAACTTCATCGGTGAGCTTGCCCGTGGAGCAAGCGCCATCATGGTCAATAGGTCAAGCTCAGTCATCAACGAGTTGAAGCCAGGATTAGAGAAACTTGGTTTCCGAATTGGTGAGCCTTACTATGCCGAGTCGGGTTCCTTCGAGAATACCATCAGGGACTACTCGGACCTTCCTGACCTGCTAGCCAAAAGGCTCATGGGGAACTTCGAAATCTCAAATGGCGAGCCAGCCTCTGCAAAATCCCATGGCGAAAGGACAATGAAGGACTGCGTTGCTCTGCTGGGGGTTAGCGCAGCCTCGGCGGAGGACGGCTCGATCTTCTTCCTCCAGCATTCCTCCAATATATCGAAGAGCCTGGAACAAGCCAGAGAGATAGTGCTCGTTGTTGGACTTGAGAAGATCTTGAGGCGCAGGGAGGATGCAGTCTTTCAAACCAGGTGTATGGGGATATTCGGCCTGGAAAGCATGCTCTTGAACCTCAACCCCAAGCAGAGAGACGGCGACGGAATAGACAGCCTGCCAGACTACCTCGGAGGTGCAGATAGAGCAGTGCACGTTATCCTGCTCGACAACGGCAGAGGCAAGATGCTGTCAAGCGCCTTCAGGGAACTGCTTCTTTGTATAGGCTGTAAGGCATGCGTGAGGCAATGTCCCATTAACCATTCCATGACCCGGAACAGGGCTGTCTGGAGTCCCAGGGATCACCTCTTCACGTTCCTCTTGGGCGAGAATCCGTTGATGGATGCATGCCTCCACTGCGAAACGTGCCGTGTGGAATGTCCTCTATCGATTGACCTTCCATCATTGATGTGGAAAGCTCAGGCAGATTGGGCTGCCAAACACGGACGGACCCTGCGTGACCGCATATTGGGGAATCCAGAGATCCTTGCCAGGGTTGGATGCATGGCTGCACCCGTTTCAAATGCTGTGATCAATATTAACCCAGGGAGAATGATAGTCAGGGCGGGCCTGAGCCTCGATACGAGGAGGCGTCTGCCTAGATTCGGCCATGAGACGTTCAAGCATTGGTTTGCCAGGCGAAGTGTGCGCAGCACGAAGGCAGCAGACCATAGGAGAGTGGCCTACTACGTCGGCTGTTTTGCCAACTATTACCGCCCAGAGGTGGCCGAGGCCATGGTCAAGGTCTTAGAGAGAAACGGCGTCGAGGTTGTGGTTCCACGCCAGAAGTGCTGTGGCATGCCCATGATAGCCAACAAGAACATGCCTGCCTTTCATAAGAATGCGGAGTATAATATTCACTCCCTGGCTGCCTTGGCCACCGACGGCTGCGATATTGTGGCCACTTGTCCCAGTTGCGCCCTGATGATCAAACGGGAATATCCGGATCTCTGTGACAATGATATGGCGAAGCTGGTCTCCAGTCACACGTACTTTGTGGACGAGTACCTGATGCACTTGAAGCGTGAAGGCAACCTCAGCATCGATATGGCTGAAATAGCACGGTCAATCTTCTATCACCTTCCCTGTCACTTGAAAGTTCAGGACAGCGCCGAGGATTCACTCGAACTGATGCATCTGATCCCAGGGTTATCTATCAGCCGTGTGAACGCCAACTGCTGCGGCATGGCCGGTTATCACGGCTACAAGAAGGAGTATTCGGACTCGGCCATGGAGATCGGTGGGAAGCTTTTCGCAGAGATCGAGGCAGCCAAGACGGACAGGGTCATTACCAGTTGCGCCGCCTGTCAGTTGCAGATAGAGGCGGGCACCGGCATCAAGGCCACACACCCTGTTCAGCTACTGGAGGAAGCCTATGGCCTTAAGCGCAACAGTTGTACTATGTAACAGACCACCGGACATGACTGATCGGCTGCGGAAACGATATGGAGCAGCAATTTCACTGCCGGAAATGACCGTGCCCTCGATTTGGTTTGAGGCACCAGGAGGCTGAAATGCAGCAACAGAAGATAGCGTACATCGATCTATCGAATGGGCAGATGAGGAAACAGCCCATTCCGGAGAAAATGCGCAGGATGTATCTCGGCGGCAGGGGTATCGATGTGTATCTGATGTACAACCACATCCCCCCTGGCAGCGATCCCATGGGCCCGGAGAACGTGCTGACAGTCAGCGCAGGTCTGTTGGGAGGAACTCCGGCTCCATCCAGTGGCAGGTGCCACATAGGGGCAAAGTCTCCGCTGACAGGCTTGATAGGAAGCTCCAACATGGGAGGCTTCTTTGCTCCTGAACTCAGGTTCGCAGGATTTGATCATCTGGTGATCAAAGGAGAAGCTGAGAAGCCGGTTTACCTTTGGATCCATGATGGGGAAGTTGAGATCCGGGATGCAGCCCATCTGTGGGGCAAAGACACAATTGAGACGCCGGCCATCATCAGAAAGGACCATCAGGATGATGAGATACAAGTGGCCTGCATCGGTTTGGCAGGAGAGAACCTGGTCAGGTATGCCAGCGTCCTGGGAGGGCTGAAGAACGCCGCCGGCCGAACGGGAATGGGCTGTGTCATGGGCTCGAAGAGGCTGAAAGCCATCGCGGTGAGGGGCACTCAGGATTTGAGCATCTCATACTCGAAGGAAGCTATGGGGTATCTGGAGCATATTATGGGGCTGTTAAGGAACAGCCCAACGATGAGAGAGTTCTCCAGACTGGGCACTCCTGCGTGGCACGATACATCGGACATGATCGGCCGCGTGAGGAACAGGAACTTTCAGCGCAATCAGGTCCCTGACGGGGAGAGTCTGTATGCCGCGAACGTGCTCAAGCACTCGATAGGGATGGCTGGCTGTTTTGGCTGCCCCATTCACTGTCGCCACAGATATGTAGTTCCGGAAGGTCCTGACAAAGGGAGGTACATGGAAGGACCGGAATGGAGCACGCTGGCGGCCCTTACCGCGGAGGTCGATTGCAGGAGAATGGAAACTGCTCTTGTCGGCAACTATCTGGTCAACAAGTATGGTGTTGACTCTCTGGAGCTCGGCAGCATGGTCTCCTGGGCGATAGAACTCTATGAGAAGGGGATCATCGATGACAGGGTGACTGATGGTCTGAAGCTGGAGTGGGGTAATGAGCAGGTGGTGTATGAAATGGTGCACCGGGTTGCCAAAAGGGAGGGTCTGGGAGACATTCTGGCTGAGGGCCCTCTCAGGGCTATAGAGAAGCTGGGAGAGAAATCCCGCTATTACAATGTTCACGTCAAAGGCATGAGTTGCCTCCACACGGATGAAAGGGCAACGCCAAGCCATTCGTTGGGCATAGCTGTGGCTACGAGAGGCGCTGACCATCTGAGAAACCGTCCTGGTGTGGATGCCCACATGCTGCCCCCGGAGATCAGAGACAAGCTGTTCGGTTTTACGGTGCCGGACATGAATGCCTATGAGGGGAGCGGCAGGTTAATCTGGTGGCATGAACTTATGTACGCTATCCCCGATGCTCTGGGAACATGCAAATTCTATCCCCTCTTCATGAGTCCATCCACTATCGGCTACGACGATTACTGTAAGCTGGTTCGCCACATCGCCGGTCTGGAACTGTCATCACCAGAGATGATGGACATAGCCGAACGAATCTGTACCCTGGAGAGGATGTTCAATAATCGTGAAGGAGCCACGAGAAAAGACGACACTCTGCCCGAGCGTTACTTTGTGGAACCGACTCCTCTTGGCCCACCTGGGTTCAAGGACAAGACGATAGACAGAGAAAAGTTTGAAAGGTTGCTCGATGAATACTATGAGGTGTATGGCTGGGACAGGAATGGAGTACCCAAATCAGAGACTCTGGCAAGGTTAGGCCTGGAGCAGGAACCTTCACACATTATCTAGGCATGGCAGGACTACAACGGGGAGGGCGCTAACGATGAAGAAAATGCTGATCGCAGACCATTCGAAATGCACCGGCTGCAGACTCTGTGAGGTAGTCTGCTCTGTCAACAAAAATGGGGCTGTCAATCCCGGCAGGGCCATGGTGGCTGTCGTCAAGTGGGACCAGGACTGCATTGCCATACCCATGCTCTGTCAGCAGTGCGAGTCGGCCCCCTGCATAGCGGTGTGTCCGGTGAAGGCTCTGGCCAGGGACGAAGACATTGGAAGGGTGACGATAAACTATGATCTCTGCATCGGCTGCAGGTTCTGCGTAGCAGTGTGCCCCTTCGGCGCCATGGGTTTTGATCCTGCTGCCAGGAAAGTGATTAAATGCGACCTCTGTGATGGTGAACCAGCATGCGCGAAGTTCTGTGAAACAAAAGCGCTGCAGTACATCGACATCAGCACTGCCAACAGAGAGAAGAGGAGACACGCAGCAGAGGTGCTATCGGATCTGATCAGGAAGTCTGGTGCCAAGGGAAGCGTTTCCTAACACACCCAGAGGACTTGGCTCCAGCACAGATCAATCGACATCGATTTGCCCCTGCTTAAGCGAAGGCAAACACTGCTTTGAATGGTGCACTGCCGGTTCTGTCTATTGGACCCCGTGGCTCACCAGCTAAACCCTCAGTGTTTGCTCACTTTCTTCGGTTCCTTTTGCATCCTTATTCTGGCTATTTCTCTTCTTTTGGGACT
>JBGOWL010000004.1:0-25985 GCA_041478585.1 Dehalococcoidia bacterium
ATTTCCAGTGACTTGTGCCCGAGGAGCAACTGAAGCATAAATGGATCCTTCACCTCCCTCAAGTAGTTGACGGAAAAAGTGTGCCTGAGTCGATGAACTGCACCGGGGCCATCGACTCCAGCGCGCCGCTTGATTCTCCTGAAGGCGATGTGGATGCCACTTGTCTTAAGCCGCATGCCTTCCTCAGTCAGCCACAGCCAATCCCTGGCTGAGCCCTTGACCCGCTGCTGCCGAAGGGCCATGTACTTCCATAGTGCTTTCTTGGTGCCGGAGCTGAACGCCACCGTTCGCGACCATCCGCCCTTCCCCAGGACGACGGCTCGACCTTTGTCCAAGGCTATCTGGTCAAGCTTGAGATTGGCAAGCTCGGCCAGCCTCATGCCAGAATCCACGAACAAGAGGATCACAGCCTTGTTGCGGGCCGCCAGGAACTGGTCGCCGTTGGCATAATCGCGGTCGCAGGCAGCAACCAGCCTCTTCATCTCCTCCTGGCTGTAGGGTTGAACCAGCGGCTCCCTAGGTGGGACGACCTTGATGTTGGAAAGAGGGCTCTCCGCCAGCACCTTCTCGGCTACCGCCCAACGGAAGAACGTCCGGAGTGTCCGGTAGTAGCGCCAGCCCCCGGTCTTCGACGGCCCACGGCAATTCTCCGACCCGTTCCCCTCGGCGCCCCACCGGTTCCGGGCACCGCCGGCATAGGCCAGGAATTCGCGGAGCTTCCAGGCATCTATGGCTCGGGGATCATCCGGCCAATGATGCTGTCTGGCATACCACAGGAAACGCCCTAGATTCGCCTGGTAGTAGTGGATGGTCGTTGGTGCTTTGCGCTCCGCCTCCAGAGAGAAGATGAAGCCTTGCACCAAGGATTGCAGGGACAACCGTGGAGCACTTCCCATCGTTCATTGCGGACCCGCCTCAATATCCTATTTCAGAGTTGCCCTTGGTCTGCACTTGTGCTCGTGCAGCACAGGCTTTATACTAGTTGCCCTTGGTCTGACAAGGGCTTCTTGTGCTTACCGGTGGCAGCGACTGGATTTGAACCAGTGACCAAGGGCTTATGAGTCCCCTGCTCTACCGCTGAGCTACGCTGCCTCACGAGAAAACTAGCCTAGCATAAGCCATATCGAGTGTCAAACCTTCGACTCCTTCATCGACCAGGAATGAACCTGTGTAGTAAAATGAGGGTCAAGATGTACGACGTAATCGTTGTCGGAGCAGGGCATGCCGGCTGCGAAGCAGCCCTGGCAGCGTCCCGCCTCGGTTGCAGGACCCTCCTGATCACCATGAATATGGACAATGTGGCACTTATGCCATGTAACCCTTCTATTGGAGGACCAGCCAAGGGCCATCTGGTACGCGAAATCGATGCCCTGGGTGGCGAGATGGCCAAGGTGACCGACAGCACCGCTATCCAGATAAGAATGCTGAACACCGGAAAAGGACCTGCCGTTCAAGCACCAAGGGCACAGGTTGACAAGAGTCTTTACAGCCTGGCTATGAAGCATACTCTGGAACGCCAGCTACACCTCGACTTGAAGCAGGCCCTGGTAGAGGACCTGGGAACGAACAGGGAGGACCCCCTCTCTCCGCTATGGGTGAAGACCAGTTCAGGGCAAGTATTTGAGGGGAAGACAGTGGTGTTAACTACCGGCACCTCGCTGGGAGGGAGGATCATCATTGGGGATACCACCTACCAGGCAGGAAGAGCAGGTGAATTTGCTGCCAGCAGACTGTCTGACGGCCTGAGAAATCTGGGCTTTGCCTTGGGACGGCTCAAGACCGGCACCCCTCCTCGTATCGACGCCCGGACTATCGACTTCAGCAAAACGACACCCCAGCCAGGAAGCGAATTCCCCATATATTTCGGTTTCCTCGGGAACAGGGAAAACCATGCTCATTTCCCATCACCCAACCCTATCTACCCGCAAGTTGAACTCACCTCATGGCGTCCCCAAATGCCATGCTACCTGGTCTACACCAATTCCACGACACATCAGATAATACGCTCCAATTTGCACCGCGCGCCCCTGTTCACCGGGGCAATTCAAGGGATTGGGCCACGCTATTGTCCGTCCATCGAGGACAAGATTGTCAAGTTCGCCCATAAGGTTGCCCACCCCCTTTTCCTGGAGCCCGAAGGCTGGGAGACCAGCGAGGTCTATGTACAAGGTGCCAATACCAGCCTGCCTGAAGATGTGCAATTGGCCATGCTGCGTTCCATCCCGGCCCTGGAGAAGGCAGAGATAGTCAGAGCAGGTTATGCCATCGAGTATGACTATGTGCCCACATCACAGACGAAAGCCACACTGGAATCCAAACTCGTTCCGGGGCTGTTCCTGGCAGGTCAGATCAACGGTACCACAGGCTACGAGGAAGCAGCCGCGCAGGGGTTGATTGCCGGAATAAATGCAGCCAGTGCAGTCAAGGGGAAACCTCCCTTGATCCTGCGACGTGACCAGGCATACATAGGGGTCATGATTGATGATTTGGTAACCCGCGAAGTGACGGAACCCTATCGGCTGTTCACTTCCAGAGCAGAATATCGCCTGTTGCTGCGCCAGGACAATGCCGATCTGAGGTTGTCTGCCATTGGCTACGAAGTTGGCCTGGTTGACAGAGATCGTTGCCAGGCAGCAGAAGCCAGGAGAGAGGCTATCACCAGGGAAATAAAGAGGCTGGGAAGGACACATTTCACTCCGGCTGACAATGACCATAGCCTGAGTGCGGCAGCATTCCTCCGTCGTCCCGAGGTGAACTATGAAACCCTCCTTTCCCTTGGTCTGGGGTCTGCTGACCTGAGCCCGGAAGTGATGGAACAGGTAGAGATCGAAGTCAAGTACCAGGGCTATATAGAAATGCAGACGAAGGCGGTAGACCGCATCCACCGCCTAGAGGAGTGGCACATCCCGTCCGAGGTCGACTACGGACGCCTTGCTGGGCTCCGTTTTGAAGCATGTCAGAAACTCGGTAGATTCCGCCCGACAACCCTGGGTCAGGCCTCCCGCATAGACGGTGTCACCCCCGCAGATATGGCTATTATACTCGTTCACCTGGAACGGATGAGGAAGGGGTCTTGAGTTCGGAGGCGTATCTCATCCTGCATAACGCCAATGTGATGACCCTGGACGAAACACAGCCCGGGGCAACCACGATAGCAGTCAAAGGCAATCGAATATTGGACATCGGCACAAAGGATGGCATCGAATGGCTGAAGGGGACAGAAACTGAGGTCATAGATTGTCACGGCAAGACAGTGCTTCCCGGGTTCAATGATGCCCATTGTCATCCTCTTGCCTTGGCCGTCAGTCTACTGAGTGTCGATTGCAGACCGCCTTCAGTGAAAAGCATCAGCGACATTCAGGCACGGATAAAGCAGCAGGCAAGCCGAGTCCCGCCGGGGAAGTGGATAAGAGCCACTGGCTACAACGAGTTCTATCTCACAGAGAAGCGGCACCCAAACCGCTGGGACCTGGACAAGGCCTCACCAGACCATCCTGTGAAGCTATCACACCGAACCGGCCATGCTTGCGTACTTAATAGCCTGGCTTTGAGACTCCTGGAAATCTCCCCGGAAACCCCGGAACCGCAGGGCAGCATGATCGATAGAGACCTGGACACCGGCGACCCCAATGGGCTGCTGTTTGAGATGAATACCTACATTGACAAGCTGGTACCTCCATTTTCGGATGAAGAGCTGGAGGTTGGAATGGGGCTTGCCAATGAGGAATTCGTTTCTCACGGCATCACCTCCATCCAGGATGCTACCTGGAGCAACAGCCTGAGACGATGGCGAACCCTGCAGCGTTTCAAGGATCGCCAGGAACTGAATCCACGCTTGTCGATGATGATAGGTATGGGCGAACTTGAAGAGTTTGAGGCAAATGAAGTATTCGACAGAAGCAGTATCAACTCCGCATTGCGTCCGGGAGCAGTGAAGATCGTCATTCATACCACTACTGGATCCTTATGTCCGCCACAAGAGGAATTGAATCAGCTTGTATACCAGGCACATGCGCTCGGATACCAGGTGGCCCTCCACGCCGATGAACAGATTACGGTAGAGGCAGCACTCACAGCCCTGGAATACGCCCTATCCAAAACCCCAAGAGCCGGCCATCGCCACCGTATAGAGCATTGCTCCGTATGCCCTCCACGTTTAGTGCAAAGGCTAAAGAAGATCAACGCCCTGGTCGTCACCCAACCCTCCTTTGTCTACTACAGCGGCCAGAGATACCTGGCTACGGTGCCACCGGACGACCTGGAATGGCTTTATCCTATCGGCTCCCTCTGTGCCGGTGGATTGAGAGTGTCTGCCGGTTCAGACACACCGGTAGTGCCCCTCAATCCCCTTGCGGGTATCTACGCTGCCGTCACCAGAACCACTGAGACAGGACAAAGCCTGCTGCCCAAAGAAGGCATTTCCATCTCAGACGCGCTGAAACTATACACCTTGAACGCAGCCTACGCTTCCTTCGAGGAGAACATCAAGGGGTCCATTGCCAAGAATAAGCTTGCCGACCTGGTGATTCTGAATGATGATCCCACCAAAGTGTTACCAGAGGAAATGAAGAATATAGAGGTAGCC
The DNA here is from genome assembly GCA_041478585.1 of Dehalococcoidia bacterium. Lineage (GTDB taxonomy): Bacteria > Chloroflexota > Dehalococcoidia > UBA2247 > RBG-13-53-26 > RBG-13-53-26. Next base: position 4,586 of record JBGOWL010000004.1, read on the forward strand.
ATGACCATCATCGATGGGAAAATCGTCTGGCCAAGATAAACCAATGAGTGGGAATGAGTATCAAGCTGCTCTAGACTACGTACTCAGCTTCGCTGATTACGAAAGGATGTCTCGCTCAGCAATCGTCTTTGATCTCTCTCGTATGGAGGCTTTGCTTGAGAGGCTGGGCGACCCTCATCTGGCGGCGAAGTCTGTCCACATAGCCGGTACCAAGGGCAAAGGAAGCACCTCGGCCATGATTGCCAGTGTGCTAACAGCTTCCGGCTACAGAACAGGGCTTTATACCTCACCACATTTGCACACGATGAGGGAGAGGATCCAGGTTGACGGCAAACTGATTAAGGAAAAGGAATTCGCCGACTTAGTCAACAGACTGAGACCCGAAATTGAGACTGTGAATCGCCTGAAAATCGCTGGGGAACTGACCACCTTTGAAATACTGTCTGCCTTGGCCTTTGTCTATTTCAGAGAGAATAACGTGGATTTTCAGGTACTTGAGACCGGACTGGGTGGGCGTCTGGATGCCACCAACCTGGTAGAACCGGCGGTATGTGCCATCACCTCTATCAGCCTAGACCATACGGAGGTACTGGGTGACACGCTAGCCAAGATAGCAACAGAGAAGGCAGGCATCATCAAACCCGGTTGCCCCGTGGTCTGTGCCCCCCAACACCCGGAGGCATCGGCGGTGATAGTAGGGGTCTGCCACCAGAAAGGAGCGATTCTGACTACGGTAGGCAAAGATGTCACCTGGCAGATAAAAGAGAGCAGCTATTCGGGCCAATCTTTTCGGCTGAATGGGTTAAGGGAAGAGTACGATCTCTCGATTCCATTGCTTGGAGAGTATCAATTGGATAACGCCGCTATTGCCGTAGCTTCTTTGGAGGTGCTGGCCAATTCAGGAACAAGGATCACGCCCACAAGCATAGCGGAGGGACTATCGCAGGTCTATTGGCCCGGGCGGCTGCAGGTTCTGCAGCACAACCCGCTGTTCATTGTTGATGGTGCCCACAACGCCGATTCAGCCTCGAAGTTGAGGCAGTCCCTCAAACGATATTTTGAGTTTGACGACATATTCTTGATTGTCGGGGCTTCCAGGGACAAGGACGTGGCTGGGATAGTCGCTGAGCTGGCAAATCTTTCGGACAACATCATCGTCACCCGCTCCAATAGCCCCCGTGCTGCAACCACTTCTATGCTCGTAGCAGAGTTCTCGAAGTGGGGGAAGCCACCATTGACGACCGAGGCTGTGGCTGGAGCAGTAGACCTGGCACTGGCAAAAACGAAGCCTGGAGACCTTATCTGTGCCACTGGATCGCTTTTTGTGGTCTCGGAGGTAATTGCATACCTGAAAGGACTGGACCCGGAACACTACTCAACGTAGGGGGCCAGGCAACAACCCGAAGACTATTCCTAGTCGAGGCCCAGCGAAATAGCCTCTTCAGGCAACATCTCAGCAAGTATCCTTTGCAGAGCCATAGTATGGCTGCACATTCCCCGGGTAGAGAAGAAATGGCAGGAACAGCCCCATTTCCCCTCTTCATAGCTGAGTACATAGTTGTCGTTGTCGCCCCGAAAACTCACCCTGAAGTCAGTAAAGGTGATCCGGCCCCTCTCCTGAGCATACCGCTTCGCTTTCTCGATCTTGCCAATCAGACTGGACTGCATATCAGCTCCTTCTGGGAATTCCGAGAGAATTCTAACCGTTTCCATCAATGGGGTCAATAGCACGGAGGACCATCTCACTTTGCCGTAAGGGGTAGTTTCCAGAAGCCGTCGCTTCATGTAACACGGGTTGGCCAGAGGAGAACCAGCAATACCTCTCGCTGAGGAGCGCGCACAGTCAAACTAAAAGGGTGGCAAGGTCTCAACATCCTCACCACCCTTCTTGATTCACTGCCTGGATTTTGCTCTAACCGGCAGACCTTGCCCTATCCAAGTCCCTCCATAATGCCGTACATGGTCGAGACAAGAGCAATCGCAATGAACGCCACCATGCCTCCCATGATCAGTGTGGTCACTGGTGCAACCAGCGAAGTGAGCATGTCAGTCCGCTCAGTCGCATCCATGTCATAGCTCTGGGCCACCGTGTCCATAGTGTTATCCAGATTACCCGTGTTCTCCCCTACTGATGCCATCTGAACAATCAACGGAAGGAACACCGGGTTCTTGGACATTGGACGTGCCAAGCCCTGGCCCTGAAGCATCTCCTGTCTAACTTCGATCAAGGCCCGACCAATAACTCTGTTCTGACTGCTATTGGCACACAAGGTAATTACCTCCGGCAGAGGTACACCTGCGCGGAACAGCGTGGATATGGTCGACGCACAACGCGACAACTCACTCAGGATTATGACGCGCCCAAACAACGGGAGACGGAGCATTACTTGGTCTCGTTTGTACTTTCCCTCCTCTGATCTCGTAGCCAGAAAGACCGCCACTACCAGGCCGCCAAGGGCAAGAAGCAAATACAGACCCCAGTCAGTGAGGAAGCCAGTTATCCCTAGCAGGATTCTGGTCACCAATGGCAACTCAGTATCCAGAGAAGTATACAGATCCTGGAAGGCCGGCACGACAAAGGTAACCATAACCGCAATCACCAGAATCGCCAGCACGAAAACGATAACGGGATACATGAGTGCACTACGCACCTTCTTGGCTGCATTCTCGCCCTTTTCAAGATGATCGGCCATCTGGCGCAGCGCCTTCTCTAGATTGCCGGTCTCCTCGGCAACCGCCACAGTGCGACAATAGAGAGGAGAGAAAGCCATGGGGTGACTGGCCAAGGCCTGAGATGGTTTGACACCATTCCGGATGTCCTTGGCCACCTCGCTGACAGCACGCTTAAGAGCACGATTGGGAATCTGGGACTCCAGAAGGTCAAGGGAAGCAGCAATGTCGAAGCCTGACTCTATAAGCAGGGCAAGCTGCTTGGAGAACATCACTATCTCCCGCGGCTTTATCTTGGAGAAGGCCGCGTTGATCTTCCGCCGATTGATAAGGGGTTTGGCCTCCTTCAAACTCAGTATCTTCAGGCCACTGTAGCCAAGCAAATCCAGCGCCACTGCCTCGGTCGGCGCATTCACCTTACCTTTGACTAACTCCTTCTGCTGATTGTAAGCTACATAACGATAGTCCATCTTAACCTCCGATACTGTGACTCACTTCAACGTGTTGAGCCATTCTCCTACTCCCACCAGTAGCTATTGTCTCGATACTATTCGGCATACTCTCCCTCTGCACTTCCCCACGATAGCCTGACCTTGACCTGCGTACAGCAGTACGCAATGCCTATTCTATGGAATAGGCATTGCGTAGTACCTCAGAAACAGTCGTCATTCCCTGTTTGACCTTCAGCATTCCATCCTTCAGTATGGTGGTCATCCCTTCTCTGACCGCCGCTTTTCTCACCTCCGGGCCGGTGGCTCCCTTCAATATGATAGATCTCAGGGTGTCAGTCATTATCAGGATCTCGAAGAGTCCCATCCTGCCCCGATAGCCGGTATAAGAACACATATCGCATCCACTGCCGGAGAGATACTTCTCCAGTTCTTCTCCCGTAGCACCACGATAGGCCGACATTTCCGCCTCCGAAGGCTTCACCTCACTGGCACAGCTCGGGCAAATGCGCCGTACCATGCGCTGGGCTAGAGTTCCGCTAATGACCGAGGAGACAAGAAACGGCTCCACACCGAGGTCGAGGAGACGATAGACAACTCCTACGGCATCATTGGCATGAATGGAAGACAGAACAAGATGACCAGTGAGAGCAGCTTTTACCGCAATGGTGGCTGTCTCTGCGTCTCGAATCTCACCCACCAGTATCACATCAGGATCAAGGCGCATCATGGAGCGCAAAGTGCCCGCAAAGGTGACACCAGCCTTTGGGTTAACCTGAATCTGCTTTATGTTCTCAAAGCGGTATTCCACAGGGTCTTCAACAGTGATGATATTTCGTGTTACCTTGTCCAGTGTATTCACCGATGCATAGAGAGTAGTCGTCTTGCCCGCGCCCGTAGGTCCGCTGACCAAGATCATGCCGAAGGGCACGGTTAACACCTTCTCGTACTTCCTTAGAGCTTCAGGCGAGAAACCCAGTTGTGGTAAAGACAACACAGCCACAGATTTGTCCAGAAGGCGCATCACCACCGTTTCGCCGTGCACCGTAGGACTGGTGGCCACTCGGATATCTATACCCTTACCTTGTACCTCAACCGAGAACTGCCCATCTTGCGGCCTGATATGGTCAGCAATATTCAAATCAGACATCACCTTGACACGGGAGGTCAACTGCGGATGTATTTTGATGGGCAGAGACATGACCTCTTGCAGAACCCCATCGATACGGTAGCGAATACGCAACCTTTTCTCTTCCGGCTCGATATGTATGTCCGATGCCCTCGCCTTGACTGCCTCTTCAATAACAAGATTCAGAGCGGCTGCCACCGGAGCATTGGCGGTGGCTGCCACTAGGTCCACGCCCGCATTACCGTCAATACCAGTATCGATGCGCGCGATCTGCTCGGCAATCTGGCCAAATTTCTTGTAGTTGAAATCAATGGATTCCTCGATTGCACGCTTCTCAGCAGCAACAGCACGTACCTTCATCTTGCTCCGGCGTTCCAGAACCTGGATAGTCACAATGTCGCTGGGGTTAACCATAGCCACTTCCAGGACGTTGCCCTCAACACTGAGCGGAATAACAGTGAACTTCCTGGCCATGTTTTCGGGGATCAGCCGCAGGGCATCGGGGGCAGCGGCTTTGCTCAGCTTCACCTTGGGCTTTTCCACCACCTCTTCTACGACTGGCTTCGGGGCTTCCAGTACTTTCGACTCGTCAACTGCTACCTCGCCAACCAACGGCTCGACAGGTTCCAAAACAATCTGGGTTCCATCCTCTGCCTCCACCTGTCCAAGAAGCGGCTCTTCACCCGCAACAGTGTCAACCTTCAATCCCGAGGGTTCCAGCACTACCGTAGGCTCCTCAACCTGCGTGGCCAGTTCCATCAACGATATGTCCTCAACCAGTGTCACATCTCCAGCGCTTGCTATCTCCTCAGACTTGAGTTTTCCCTTCTTCACTACTTCCTCAGGAGCTGTTGCACTCCCAGATACGCCCTTTCTGTCTGCCTTATTCTTACGACGCTTCGGCTTTGACCGTTCTACCAAAAGCTGATCAACAACGCTCCGCATGGTGAACGCCTTTGGAGAAGGAGACTCCTCTACGATATCAACCGATTCGACTTGCCCATCCAGACTGGCCAATTGTATCCCGTGCTGTACCGCAAACTCCTTGGCTGCAGCAGTAGGCTTCCCTGAGACCAAGAGTATCTTCTCCCTGATGAAAGTATCACCGCACTTAACGTCAAACAAAGATACTTGGCCTAGATCTACGACATCGCCATCAGCGTGATCAATCCCTATTCTGGATACCAGGAAACCATCATCCAAGAATGCTATGGCCTCAAAACTATGTACTGTACCGGAGCTGCCCTCCAATGTAGCGTCTTCCTTGACCTGATAACCAGCAAGTCGCAAAGCCGCGATAACCTCAGATTTCTCCTTGAACCCCGATGGCATCCCTTTCGGTACCTCCTGGGCCACAGGTGGACGATCCAGGAATGCCTGCATCGCCGAGTTATCAAAGACTTTTACCCCGTCCTTCTGTGCAAACTGGCCAGCTACAGAACTGAGGTAGGGAACTGCAATGATCACCCGATGTTCAATCCCGCAGTCCAGACACTTGTCCTCAAAAGCAAAAAGCTTCTGAAGACTCATCTCTGGATCTTCGGCATTGGTAATAGCATCAATAGCAATAGTGTAGGTTATTAGACCATGCTGCCGATGCACCAGGTAGTCAAAAGTACGTTCTATGCCAGACTTGCCATGTACTGCAACAGCCTGTGCGACAAGATATCCCTCGGATTTCAAGCGCTCGACAAAACTATCGATCACTTGATCCATTTGTTTCTGGGCCAGCAAACTAGCCTCCTCCTATCCTCTAGCACACGGAGCTATGCCGGAAGCACACCAAGGGTATATGCTAACGGCTAACAAAGTACCTGTCAAGATGAACAAACTCTGCCTTCCAAGCTAACCGGAAAACTGTGACAAGAATGAGAACAATTCGGGTTCGGTTGAGACCAAATTGCGTACAGAATATAATGTGAATGCGATAAGAGAGGAAGACAATGGGTTATCCCGATAGCATTTTATGTAAAGTCACCAGGCCGGGACGCTATACCGGCGGTGAATGGAATAGCATAGTGAAGGATTGGCAGGCAGCCGAAGTGAAGGTTGCACTTGCCTATCCAGACGTCTACGAGATAGGCATGTCCAACATGGCCTTGCCTATCCTCTACGAGCTGCTCAACAGACAACCCCATGTCCTTGCTGAAAGAGTATTTGCGCCCTGGATTGACATGGAGGCTGCAATGCGCCAGAAAAAAATTTCTCTCCTCAGCCTCGATTCCCAGCGAGCGTTGAGTGAATTCGATATTATCGGTTTCTCCTTGGGTTATGAGCTCACCTACACCAATGTTCTCAACATGCTCGATCTAGCTGGTATACCAGTATTGGCCAGCAATAGAGATGAATCACATCCCCTGATACTAGCCGGGGGTACTTGCGCCCTTAACCCTGAGCCCATGGCAGACTTCATTGACCTTTTTGCCATCGGGGATGGAGAAGAGCTAGCTGTAGAGCTAGTAGAGACCTTTCGAAAATGCAAGGAAGAGGGCTGCAAGAAAAGCGAGATAGTATCCAGACTAGCTACGATTCCCGGAGTGTATGCGCCTAGCCTGTTTCAGACAGATTGCCCTCCCGACGGAAGCGCTGCCGACATTGGGACCACGCCTATTCAGGTAAAGCCAGCAGTCAAGCGGCGCATACTGGCATCTTTGCCTCCCACGGTCGTCAGGCCAGTGGTCCCTAACATAGCAGTAATCCATGATCGCGGTGCCATTGAGATTCAACGCGGCTGCACGCGTGGCTGTCGTTTCTGCCAGGCAGGTTTTGTTTACCGTCCTCAACGCCATCGAAGTCAGCAACAAATAGTGGAGGCAGCAAAGCAGCTTATCCAGAACTGTGGCTACAGCGAGTTATCCCTGGTTTCCCTCACCACAAACGACTATCCGGAAATCGACTGCCTGTTGAGCACCTTGGCACACGACTGTGGTGACCGCCAACTGGCAATCTCTCTACCAAGTCTGCGCATTGATGCCTTCTCGGTCAAACTAGTGGACTGTCTTCGCTTCGCCAAGAAACCGGGGCTTACCTTCGCACCTGAAGCAGGCACCGAGCGGCTAAGGAAGGTGATCAACAAGTATGTGTCTGATGCACAGATCATCGACACCGTGACCATCGCTGCTGAGAAAGGGTGGAAGAACATCAAGCTATACTTCATGATCGGCTTGCCAACTGAAACCATGGAAGATGTCGAAGGTATCATCAACCTAGTGCGCAGGTTGCGTCAAACAGGTAGAGGACATGCACCCCGGATAAAGCTCAGTGTATCAGCCTTCGTACCCAAGGCACATACCCCGTTTCAATGGGTGGCCCAGGACAGCCAGGAACAGCTAAAGCTCAAATATGATGTGCTGAGAAAAGGCCTCCGCAACCTGCAAGCTCATCTGTCCTGGGGAAATCCTGAAACAAGCCTGCTGGAAACTATCTTGGCACGCGGTGACCGTCGAATCGGCAAGGTAATATTCTATGCCTGGCAGGCCGGTAGCACCTTCGATGCTTGGAGCGAACACTTCAGGTATGACAACTGGCTACAAGCCTTTGACAAAGCAGGACTCGACCCTGGTTTCTATGCTCATCGCCAACGAAATCTGGAGGAGCCCCTGCCCTGGTCACACCTGGATATTGGGGTATGTCCTGACTTCCTGAAGCAGGAGTATCAGCGTGCCTTCCAAGCCAAAGAAACCCCCGATTGCAGACTTCGCTGTAGCGCCTGCGGACTGGAGAAATCGCAGTCACTCTGCCAGGGCAAATAAGGGGAGTCTTCCCAGGATTTCGGGCAACACCTTCAGGAGTTCATTGCCCTGAGAAAGGCAGACTAATCTGGGACATCACTTACCAAGCTGAAATATGGTACATGGAGCCTGACTCCCGCAGAATGGCACCTTCTATCGCGGTCCCAACACTATTCCAAGCACTTGGTCAACATTGTCCACCAGAACAAACTCAAGCTCTTCTCTGATCTCCTCAGGGATGTCTTCCAGGTCCTTCTCGTTCTCCTTTGGTAGAATCACTCTTCTGAGGCCTGCGCGATGGGCTGCTAACACCTTCTCCTTAATACCCCCAACCGGCAATACCTTACCCCGCAGAGTTATCTCACCAGTCATCCCCACTTCTTTGACTACAGGGCGCTTAGTCAACGCAGAGATCACGGCTACGGTCATGGTGATACCAGCCGAAGGGCCATCCTTCGGAATGGCACCGGCAGGGATATGTATGTGGATGTCATTCTTTTCGTAGAAACTCTCCTCGATACCCAAAGCTGCTGCTCTGCTTCGGACATAGGTCAACGCTGCGCGTGCTGACTCCTGCATCACCTCCCCCAGTTTGCCTGTAAGAATAAGATTTCCCTTTCCGCTAACCGGAGTCGCCTCTACGAATAGAACATCACCGCCAGCCTGAGTCCAAGCCAGCCCTGTAGCTACACCTATCTCGTCAGCTTCCTCTGCTACCTCATAGCGAAATCGGATGGGCCCGAGATAGTCATGAAGCTTGTCCGAAGTAACCGTTATCGGTCCCTCAGAATTCATGGCCACCCGCCGGGCTACCTTGCGGCAGACAGCGCCGATCTCCCTTTCCAGGTTTCGCACCCCAGCCTCACGAGTGTATCGTCGGATTATGTCAAGTACTGCCTCTTCAGAAAATTCCAGCCTTTCTGGGCCAAGCCCATTTTCCTTGAGCTGCCTCGGTACGAGAAACCTCCTAGCGATGTGCAGTTTCTCCTGCTCTGTATAGCCGGCAAGCTCAATCGTTTCCATTCGATCCTTAAGAGCAGGAGGAATAGGGTCAACGATGTTGGCCGTGGTAATAAAAATGACCCTGGAAAGATCAAAGGGGACATCAAGATAATGGTCAACAAAGGCAAAGTTCTGTTCCGGATCCAGAACCTCAAGCAATGCTGCCGAAGGGTCGCCTCGAAAGTCAATCCCCACTTTGTCAATCTCATCGAGCATGAACACTGGATTGTTGGACTCGGCCCGGCGAATCCCCTGGATTATCCTTCCAGGCAGGGCACCTACATAGGTACGCCGGTGCCCCCTTATTTCAGCTTCATCTCTGACACCACCCAGAGACATGCGGATGAATTTTCTGCCCAGGGCACGTGCGATGGATTGCCCCATTGAGGTCTTCCCTGTACCAGGAGGACCAACGAAGCAGAATATTGGCCCCTTCATGTCTGCCTTCAGCTTGCGCACTGCCAGATATTCGAGGATCCTCTCTTTTACCTTGCTCAAGTCATAGTGATCCTCATCAAGGACTTGAGCAGCCCGGCCTATGTCCAGATTATCCTCGCTGCTCTTCATCCAAGGAAGATTTGTCAGCCAATCAAGGTATGTCCGAGACACGGTATATTCAGCCGCAGCAGGAGGCATCTTGGCCAGACGATCCAGCTCACGATCCGCCTCCTTCTGGGCCTCCGGAGGCAATTGGGCCTGCTCAATTTTCTTCTTAAGCTCGATAACCTCCATCGAACGCTCATCTACCTCGCCGAGCTCTTTCTGAACCGCCTTCAATTGCTCGCGCAGGTAGAATTCACGTTGAGCCTTGTCCATTTCTCCCTTGATCTGAGATTGAATCTTGCTCCCAAGCTCCAGTATTTCCAATTCTCGGTTGATGTACTCCGTCAGTTTCTTTACTCTCTGCGTGACGTCAAGTGTCTCCAGAATCTCCTGTCTTTCATCTAGCTTTAGATTGATATGGACAGCTATGAAATCTGCCAGATCACCGGGCTCAGTTATGTTCACGGCTGCTACGCTTAGCTCACCCGGCAGATTGGGGGCAATATCCACCACCTTCTGGAACAGGCTGAGCAGGTTTCTGGTTAGAGCTTCGAGCTCCGTAGTCTTCTCCACCTTCTCTTCAACAAACTCCACTCTCCCTTTGAGGTAAGGCTCAGTCTGCGTAATATCTACCAGGCGAATTCTGGCCAGACCCTGCAGGAAGACGCGGATGGAGCCATCGGGTATCTTGAACATGCGAGCAATAAGCGCTGCTGAGCCTGTGTGATAAAGATCAGCAACTGTTGGCTGCTCAGTATCGGTGCGCTGGCCAAAGATGCCAACAAGCTTGTTGTCCGACAAGGCAGCATCAATAAGCTGGACTATTCTTTGTTTCTCTGTAGACAGAGGAACAACTATGGAGGGGAAAACCATGTTCTCACCCACAGGAATGATGGGCAGCTCACTGGGGATTGTGATCTTTGTCAACGACCTGCTTCTTTCTCGCTGATCTTCTGCCACCATTGACCTGCCTTCAACTACGTTCTGTTGTATTGCTGGGGGATGCCTAAGCTTCTTCTGGCGTCCTTACTTTCAATCGTAGCACTCGCTCCTCTTCGACCTTAGGGAGAACGATCTCCACTAGACCATCCTCATACGAAGCTTTGGTCCTGTCAGGATCAACTGCAGTAGGTAGAAGAATCGCTCTCTCGAAAAAGCCTCTGTGAATCTCTATCCGATGGTATGTCTGGTTACCGCCTAGAGGGGCCTCCTTCCGCTCGCCCCTGACAACCAGAGTACTGCCCACAACAATCACGTCCATCTTGTCCTGCTTCACCCCTGCCAGTTCCACTAACACTACTATGTTCTTCTCTGTCTCATACACATCAACTGCAGGCTCCCACATGCGCGCAAAATGCACCATTGGCGGTTTGGAACTGCACAAGTGATCAAGTAACCTCTCCATCTCGCGTTGCATGCCCTGAATATTGCTCAGCCAATCATAGCGCATCTCCACCATAACTCCCTCCCTTTTTGCTCAAGAAAACAGCGTCTAACAACACAAACCGCCTCTCACTATTGTATATGAGCCACTCCAAACAGTCCATGGTGGACTATATCCTCTGTGCCATTAGATATCCTACACCAGCACCAAGAGCACAAGGCAGAAGGTTAGCAATCAAGCGATTGACCGGAAGATCACAGTTGCTTGTAGATTGGGGGCATTTGTTGCAGGATAATCTGATAGATCAGGATCACCTAGAGACGCCGAAGGAGCTCCATACTCCCAGACTCACTCATCTCATCTATCATCTATTTGCGTCTTGGCTATCTCGATCCACTGCAAATACTCGGTTGCCAGCCCTGCAGAGCGCGAGGCTTCACAGTCTATTTCATATGGTTCACCAACGAAGATCTTACCGTAGTCCTCAGCCTCTCCTTCCCCAGACTCACCAGTGCCGATGAATTTCTTCTGAGCATCGATAATACCCAGGTCAAAGGGAAGAGTGAAATAGAGGTCTGCGATCACCTTATCCATGCCGAAGGCATGCAGGACTCCCCAGTCAGAGCCATCTTGACCTTTGTACCTGTTAACTGGCAGCAGGCTAAGCAAGTTCTTGATAGTAAAATCGCCTTGTTTATCGAAAACCTTGAAGGGGCATATGCTTATCAAGTAATCACAGTACAGAAGCACATTAGGCAGCCAGAAGGTGGACAAGGCAAAGGCATGTGCCAGGGGATTCTCCACCTCCACAAACACACAATCCTTGACATCCAGAGTCAGCACTCTGGGAAAATCATAGCCCAGAGAACGATAGATCGGTTTCATCTGCTCCTGGCAAGGATTACCCTCAAGGAGGATAATATCGGCCTCACTCACCTCCCTGATGGCCAGGATGACCTTCTCCAGGATCTCCCTGCTGGTAGTAACAGGATAGGGTAAGGAGTAACAAGCGCATGGCTTGATAAGAATTCGCCTCGCCCACCTGACACGGGGTGGCAATTCAAATGTGAACTCATCAGCACCAAGAATCAAGGCATTCCTCTTCACTAGGAAACCTGAAGGCTTCCCCCCTCTTCACTCACAGTATTTCCTTACCAGCACAGGCACGCAAACGACCCACGCTCGACCCAGAGTGATCAACGGGAAGGTTAAACCTACTGCGAGTTACGCTTTCTTCCGACACTAACCGAAGCAAGAAATCTGTCCTCTATGAGGTCAGCCAACGCTACTCCCTGATCGACAGAGAACTGTGGGGCAGTGACATTCAGAGGTTCGTCAGTCACCACAGCAGACAATTCTTCAGGGGGACAAACAAGATCTCCTAGAACCTTGCGATGCACCTCAATCTTGGGAGAATTACTCTGCTTGAATCCCTCGACCAGAATCAGGTCATAATCGTCACCAATGATGGTGAGCAATTCCTCCAAAGTAGCTTCCCGGCCTATCTTCTTGATGAGAGCTACTTTCTGGGGCGCACTAAGCACTATAGCATCGCTTCCGGCTTCAGCCAGCCGCCAACTGTCCTTGCCTGGCTGGTCCAAGTCGAAGCCACGCATACTGTGTTTTACTACAGCCACCCTATAGCCCCGCCGCTTCAGCTCAGGGATAAGGCTTTCCAGCAACGTAGTCTTTCCAGAGTTGGACCGGCCTACAACAGATAGAACGACAGGCATCTAGACCTTCACTGTATCTATTCTACCATCTCAGTCAACATAACTATCGTCTACGTAGATTGCGGGTTCTGAGCTTCACAATGGTAGCATAGATATGTCCGGCGGCTTGCCTTACTATCCGGAGTCATCGTGCTGCCAGAGAAATGCTGTTTCAACTCCATTCCGAGCTAAAGCATGCGGAAAGGCTGCATTCCTCCATTAGTGCACCCAAGACAAATAGACAACAACCAAGGACAACTCCGGGCGAGAAACCCTAATCCAAACGATTGTCAGAATCCGGGTTCTGGACAAATGAGATCAAGTTCACTTCAAGGAGGTCCAAGTCAATGCTGAAGTTTGCTGAGGAAGTCAGAAAGACTGCTTTGCTTCTAGAGGGGTAACGATGGAGATTACCCTTGCTTTGAAATGGTAGTCAAAGCAAACACGGACTCAATCCCAGGTTTCACCTTGCCACAAGGTCGCCCACCACGGCAGCATCCTTTACATCCACTCTCACCACTGTCCCCTTACCCAGACCAGATTTCACTGAGAATTTGCCATCCAACAACTGGGCACGCTCTTGCATCCCAACCAAACCGAGCTTACCCATTGCAGCCATATCGCATAGCCTTGCCGGCAACTCAAGGCCTTTGCCATCGTCTGAGACAATCACAGCTACTTCATCCTGTTTGAACTCAACGGCAACCGTCACTGTCGAGGCACCAGAGTGTTTCCTGACATTGCTTACTGCCTCCTGGATGATTCGGAATAGCCCCAACTCAACCTCAGGCGGCAATCTTCGCTCTTGGCCAACGACTTCCATATGAGCATCAATCTTGCCCATCTTTGTCAAATCGTTCAGAATCAACTCCACCGCTGGTACCAAGCCCAATTGATCCAGCACACTAGGCCTTAGAGCACGACTAAGGCGGCTCAACTCCTCCGCTATGTGGGTGACCTTGCTCCGCATTTGCTCCATACCTTCGGCAACACTACGCGGTAGCCGCCTACGTGCTCTGGCCATGGCATCTATATCAAGCGAGAGGGTAGCCAGAGCTTGAACAGTCTCATCATGCAACTCCCGGGCAATGCGTTTTCGCTCCTCTTCCTGCGCCTCGGTAATTTGCCTAACGTAAAGCCTTAGATTCTGCTGCAGCCGCTTCTGCTCAGTGACATCACGAATAATCCCCTCATACCTCAGGATATTCCCGCTAGCATCCCATCGCGCCGTGAAAGTGAGCAGACAGTCTATCTCCATCCCATCCTTCCTGCGCAACGTCATCTCATAATCTCTGACATATCCCTTCTGCTCCATCTGTTCCCCAAATTCCTTGCCCTCACCTGGGTAGACAGAGCTAGCCTGCATATCCATCTCCCTCATCTCATCCCCGGTATAGCCGAACAAGTCAAGCGCAGCTCGGTTGACATCAATCACTTCAAGATCACGACTGACAATACATATTGCGTCTCGGGAGTTCTGAAAAAGGCTGCGGTATCTTTCCTCACTATCGACCAATGCCTTCTCCATAAGTCTTCGTTCAGTCACGTCTTCCCCTGAACCGAGTACGCCGATCACATTGCAGGTTTCGTCCTTGAGTAGGGTGGTGTTATACCACGCGATGATCCGCTCCTGACCACTTCTGGTCAAAACAGGACTTTCATGACACTTATCAAGTGCAATCTTACCGGTAATTAGCTTGGAGAAAAGTGCTTTTGCCTTAGCTCTGTTTCTCTCGGGTGTGAAGATATCAAACCAATTCCGACCTACAACCTCATGCTCCTGATATCCAAGCATTTCACAGCACTTCCTGTTTATCAAAGCTGTCTTCTGGCTAGCATCAATGACCTGGATAGCCACTCCTGCCACATCAAGGTATCGTTGCGCTTTGTCTCTCTCTTGACGAAGTGCCTCCTCAGCCCGCTTCTGCTCAGTTATGTTCTTCACTATTTCCAATACACCAACAGGCCCACCTTCTTCGCTAATCAGGCGTGTTACTGACTCACCAATGACCTTCGTACCGTCCTTCCTGTTCCACACCAACTCATAACGCTGGCTTACGGCTTCTCCTCTGATCTGCTGTCGTTGCCGCTCCTCAATTTCCCTAAGACCCTCGGGGGATACCAAACGGGCAACGTTCATTCTGCGCAGTTCCTTGACGCTATACCCTGTGAGCGTTCCCATCGCCTCGTTAATAGCAACGATGTTGCCATTCAGTTGATAGACCACCACAGCATCGTTCAAAAATTCAAACAAGTCCCCGTAGCGTTCCGCAAACGAACTGATGACCTCTAAAGAGCCTATTGCCGAAATCATGTAACGTGCAGTCGTCATTTGTCACCTCACCATCAAGCCAAACCATGAGCTAGGGCAGATCGTCAAGTGTAATCCATCCCTCTCTCAGTGCCCGCAGTGCAGCCTCAGTGCGTGAACTAGCGCCCATTTTCCGAAGGATATTACGAAAGTGGGTTTGGACTGTGCGTTCACCAATAACCAGCTTGGCAGCGATCTCCCTATTACTTAATCCTCCGGCTCCTAGCCTCAGAACCTCCATCTCACGCTGATGTAGATGCTGAAGCGCACTACTGGGTGTGGCTCTGCCTGTAGCACTCGCAAGACGGGAAAGAAGTCTGCGTGATGCCGTTGGGCCAAGAACCGTCTGGCCATCATGCACCGCTCTGACGGCACCGGCAATCTCACGAATCCCAACAGTCTTCAGAAGGTAGGCCGAGGCACCAGCTTCCATCGAAGGCACCACATAAGAGTCATAATCATAGGCACTCAACACTATAATAGCTGTATTGGGGCTCTTCGCTCTTACGTGCTTAATTGCCTCAATACCGCTCAGACCGGGCATAGCAACATCCAATATGGCAACATCGGGCAGAAGCTCGGCAGCCAACCTCACGGCCTCTTCACCGTCGCCTGCAACAGCTACGATTTCCAGTTCATCTTCCTCCCCAAGAAGGCGACTCAGTCCCTCGCGAAACGCTCGATGATCGTCAGCAAGAAGGATCTTGATTTTCTTCTTCACTTCTCCCTTGGGCTTGGAATCGGGCATGTCTAAACCTCCACTGTTCTACTAGGCAAACGCAAACCCAGTATTACCCCGGATGTGGGCTCATAATATGTGAAAGCGAAATGTCTTGTCAAACATTACCTTCGCTGTTTCTTGCCCACATGACGCAGTGATAACGCTGGCATCGCGTACACACCATAACCTATCGGCGAAGTGCTGCCAGCCATGGCAACAGCACAGTAATGCCAATGGGCGTATTGGATGTCAGTATGCCCTGATCTGAAAATACCCATCTTGGCGGATTGAACCCAGAGCAAGATAAAGCTAGGATATTCCCAGACTTCGACTGTTCTGCCATCTTGCTCAAAAGCCCTTCTTGACAGAGAGTAATTCGGAACAGGTTTAGGATGTAGGATCTACCGTTATCGATAGCATCGAACACAGGGCTAGGACAACGCAAAGAAGGGACGAAGCAGAGCAGAGATACTGGCTTCTGCCGGGTCTGCAAGCTACGTAGACATCCCTGATTCAGCTAGCAAATTAGGTGACTTAGAAAGGGGGCGCAATGACCTGTGGGTGGAAAAAGGCAAGCATATCGTTGTTCATCATCCTGACCTTAGTTGTCACTCTCTGCCTCGGCTGTGCTGGTGGTGAGAAGGAGAAAACCACCATCATCATTGGCAACCTAACAGACTTGACGGGTGTGGCAGCGCCGGCTTTGGAACCGATGACATGGGCGCTGGAAGACATTGTCAGAGATATCAATGAAAACGAACCCATCCCAGGGGTCAAGCTCAAGGTAGTCAACTACGATACAGCATTCAATCCGGCCCGTTTCCTCAGTGGCTATGACTACCTGAAGAGCAAGGGGGCACAGGTAATAATCTCCGTTTTCAACGATGCCTCGGAGACACTGAAACCCTATGCAGCAGAGGACAAGATCGCCGTACTGGGCATGGCCACCAGTTTGCCTATGGTAGATCCCCCGGGGTGGGTGTTTGCATTCAGTCCTCCCGCCCGGTGGTCAATCAAGTCCATGCTGAAGTGGGTCAGCGATGAATGGCAAGCGGACGGTAAGGAAGGGAAGCCCACCCTTGCCACAGTCGGCTGGAATGACAATTGGGGGCAGGACAATGCGCTCGGGGCGGAGGAGTTCTGCAAAGACAATCCAACCCTCTTCGACTATAAGGGCAGCTTCTTGTCGCCTGTTGGTTTTCAAGGTCCTTGGTCCGGTGACATAGCCAAGACGAAGAACGTCGACTACATTAACGTGGCCGCCAACGGGGCCCTGATGCCCGCCACGTTCTGGAAGGAGTACAAGGACGCGGGCGGTACGGGAATCAACATCGACACTGAAGCCGAGAGTGCCTATGCCGGCTTCATCACCGAATACTGCGGCTGGAATTACCTCGACGGCAAGCTGAACGCTCAGGGCTGGGGTTGGTGGAACCTTGATTGGCCCGAAATCGAGTATATAAAGGACCTCCTGTACAAATACCATCCTGGAGACGCTGAGAGTGTGATGCAGGCCGGTATGGGTTATCTGGGCGGAGGCTCAATGCAGCGTTTCGCCCTTGACATTGTGATAGCAGCCATAGAAGACGCTGGGGCTGAGGACTTTGACGGTCAGGCCTTTTACAACACGGCCGTCAACTACATGAAGGACTGGGCAGGCTCACAGCGGGGATTCACCGCGACCAGGCGCTATGCCGTCAATGACTGTTGTATACTCCGCTGGACCGCTGCTGACCAAGATCTGCACCTGCTTAGCGATGTCTGGGTACCTCTAATCCACTAGTGGCACTAGTGGATATTCGTCTCTGCTAGCGACAACGATCCCCCTTGGGACTGACAGCCAATGCGGACCCAGGGGGGATATGCACACTTACGGCAGACCCTTGGCCTGCAAGAAAGATCCGCCAACCAACAACATCGGGAGAAGAAGGGGGTACAGGACATGGGTAAGCTGGATGGCAAAGTGGCTTTGATCACAGGGGCGGGATCTGGCATAGGAAAAGCTACGGCACTTCTTTTCGCCCAAGAGCAAGCCAAGGTTGCTGTCGTAGACCGTGTTCCAGCAGGCGGGAATGAGACTGTCAGGATGATCAAAGGCGGCGGCGGTGAGGCGACCTTCATTCAAGCCGATGTCTCCCGGGAAGCAGAGGTCCAAGCAATGATCAAGGCGACTGTGGACGTCTACAGACGGATAGACATACTCCATAACAATGCTGGAATCCAGGGGCCATTTTCCCCAACCACAGAGCTCAGCGAAGAGACCTGGAACAGTATCCTCGACACCAACCTCAAGAGCACCTTCCTGGCTTCAAAGCATGCCATCCCGGTGATGCTCCGGCAGGGTGGAGGTGTGATCATCAACACAACTTCTGCAGCAGGCATAGTTGGGCTGCCCTACGTAGCTGCCTATTGTGCCTCCAAGGGGGGGGTTATCCAACTGACTAGATCGATGGCTCTGGAATATGCTCCACAGAACATTCGGATCAATTGCATCTGCCCCGGCGGAACCCAAACACCCATGATGGAGCAGTGGATCCCGGTTGATCCATCGGCTCGAGAGGCCTTCATGAAATCGCTCGCCGGGGGTAGAGCAATCCAGCCAGAGGAAATCGCTCGGGCTGTTCTGTTCCTGGCATGCGACGATTCCTCATCAGCCATCGGGGCCGTACTAGTAGTCGATCGCGGTTGGACAATTGCATAGGAGGCCTTTCGGAAGGATCCCCAGCATGGAGTCCGAGAGAATTCAAGCATAGTCGGGAGCACAGACAGACGTGGTAATAAATGTGGGCAAGTTGTACGGAAAGACAGCACTGATTACCGGTGCCGGCTCCGGGATCGGGCGAGCCACCGCTCTTGTCTTTGCCAGAGAAGGAGCCTGCGTTGCGGTCGCCGACTGTGTCCCGGCAGGAGGCCAAGAGACTGTCGAGATGATCAGAGATGCTGGCGGGCAGTCCATCTTCATCGAAGCCGATGTCTCGAAGGCAACTGACGTCCGGAGAATGGTCAGCACTGCAGTGGAGGGATACGGGCGAATCGACATCCTCTTCAACAATGCTGGCATTCAAGGACCGGTCGCACCCACAGCCAAGCTCACTGAAGATGACTGGGATCTTGTTCTCAACACGAACCTGAAGAGCGTCTTCCTCACTTCGAAGTACACTATTCCAACAATGCTTGATCGGGGTGGCGGGGTGATCATCAATACTTCGTCCACGATGGGACTAAATGGAAAGGCAGGCCTAGCAGCCTATTGCGTATCGAAAGGGGGCATCGTCCTTCTCACCAAGTCAATGGCAGCTGAATATGCGACACACAACATTCGGGTCAACTGTATCTGCCCAGGGGTGATTGAAACCCCAATGGCAGCCCCGTCAATCGCAGCAATTGAAATGAGCTATATACCGCAGGGCAAACCAGGGAGAGCAGACGATGTTGCCCGTGCTGCTCTGTTTCTGGCGTGCGATGATTCGGCATACATCACAGGTACAGCCATCATAGTCGATGGGGGCTGGATGGCCCAGCTACTGTTGCCCTTCAAAGAGGTGTCGCAACTTAAGTGATACGTCTGAAAGGACTATTGTCTGATGCAACCTCACATCGTTGTATGAGGGTTGCGCAGGAATGACGCTGATGGCACTTAGACACAATGGCTCACCAGCGAAACGACGCCAGAAGGCCGCAGCAGAGAAGAGGATCGCTTGGCGTAATGGATTTGCGTATCCCCGGAGCCCAGAATCCTTATTATGATGGATTGAACCTGACGCACACTGGGAGATACCATAGCCATCAATGATGGCGTACAGCGGCAAAGCCGTGAAAGGCAGTGAAGTGCCCTCAGCGATCGGCATCGGACGGCAAGAACCGAGAAGGATGCCGAAGCCAATCTCGTAGCCTGGGGCATCACTGGACCCGCAGTCTGACACAGCAAGGCGGCAGGGCAACTTGGAGAGTAGCCCAAGAAAGGCGACAGGATGCCGGAAAAGATCGGATTCATCGGCTTGGGCGATATTGGACTACCCATGGCAAAAAGGGTGGTAACCCACGGGTATGAAGTGTTCATCTGTGGCCATGTAAGGCAAGAGCCAGTTGAGGGAATGAAGAAACTGGGGGCAACAGAAGTCAGGACTGCAAAAGCGGTCGCTCAGGCATCGGATGTCATCATCACCATGCTCAGAGATGATACTGACACTGGAGAGTTGGTCCTGGGGAATGGTGGTGTTGTGGAAGGTGCAAAGGAAGGCTCCGCAATCGTTATGATGAGCACACTATCCCCCGCCTTCTGTCGAAAAGTGGCAGATGTGGCTAGAGCCAAGAATATCGGTGTCCTTGATGCCCCGGTAACCGGGACCCGCCTGAGAGCAGCCACAGGGGAACTGGGCATAATGGTTGGAGGTGACAAGAGTCTTCTAGAAAGATGTCGCTCCATCTTGGAGACTATGGGGAAGATCATATACTGCGGTGATCTTGGAATGGGCCAGGTCGCAAAACTGGTCAATAACATGGCGTTGATGATCAACCTTCAAGGTGCCTATGAGGCCATATCCTGGGGCATAATGAACGGCGCCGATGAAAAGCTGCTGGTGGATCTAATGAAAACAGGCACAGCGAATAGCTGGGTGGTACAGAATTGGGACTTCGTGAAGTCCATGAATGTTGACCCTCCTCCGGTGACCTTCTACCTGGGAGCCAAAGACCTTGAGTACGCACTAAGAATCGCCCATGAAATGAAGCAACCCTGCCCATTGGCTGAACTCTGCAAGGAGAGATTCATGGCAGGAGTACTACAATTGCCTCAGAGAGGCCAGCAAAACGGTTTGCCGCAGGGGAATGCTCGAAAGGCCAATCGTGGCAAAAGATAGCTTCGGCCGAATGTATTCCGCAGCGACTACTTGGGCCGGATCAATACTGAGCCCACACCAGCAAAAGGAGAGGGGTGAATGATGGAAGGAGCTCTTGAAGGCGTGAAGATCGTCGAGTTTGGCCATTTTCTGCTCGTGCCTACAGCTACCGCCATCCTCGCCGATTGGGGTGCACAAGTCATCAAAGTAGAGAACTTCAAGGCAGGGGGGGACCCAGTGCGCTTTCCCCAGGCCATAGAGGGGCAGGCTCCACCTGCAGACATCAAGCCCAGTATGTGGTTCCACTATTTCAATCGGAACAAGAGGAGTATGGGGCTTAACGTAATGACGGAGTCCGGCAGGGAGATTTTGTACAAGCTGGTGAAAAGGGCCGATGTCTTTGCCACTAACTTCGATCCACGCGCCATAGAAAAGGGGCGGGTTGACTACGATACCCTCCGCAAGATAAACCCCAGGCTCATCTACTGCCAGTGCAGCGGCTATGGAACTGCCGGCCCTGACAAACACAAGCCGGGCTTCGACTATGCGGCCTGGTGGGCCAGAAGCGGGATGATGGACAGAATCTCAGCAGCCAACCAGGACCCCCGTCCGCAACGACCAGGCCTGGGCGATAACCTGGCTTCCCCGGCCGTCGCTGGAGCTATCGCCGCAGCCCTGTTTTGTCGGGAGAAAACGGGTGTATCACAGAAGATTGAGCTCAACCTCTATCATCTGGCGGTTTGGGGGTTGATGTTTGATATCGGGACTGCCCTCCACCAGGGGGTCAATCTCCGCCAGACCGATAGAAAAGCTGTCACCAATGCATTGTGGAACTGCTACAAGGCCAAAGACGGGAAATGGATCATGCTGGTCATGCCACAGACAGACCGATACTGGCCTGCTTTCTGTA
>JBGOWL010000118.1:0-5606 GCA_041478585.1 Dehalococcoidia bacterium
GCATCGTGCTCTCGCGTTCCACTCCCCTGGCTGATGCAGCTGCCACCGCCATAGGCAATCTTATTGGGTATGCAGATGATATCCCTCGGGGGATTGATTTTGCCAGGTCTGTCGAAGGAGTAAGAGGAGTGTTGATCATCAAGGATGACCGAATAGGCATTTGGGGGGATGTGAAGGTAGTGACCTTTGGAGGCTGAATGAAACGGACATATCTTGACCACGCAGCTACTACTCCGACGCATCCTGAGGTAGTAGAGGCCATGTTGCCGTATTTTAGTGAGTCCTTCGGTAACCCCTCCAGCATACATTTCCTGGGACAGGAGACAAGAGTAATTGTAGATGAGGCCAGGGAGAAGATAGCCTCTCTCATTGGTGCTCAGAGTAATGAGATAGTATTTACTAGCGGGGGAACGGAAGCCGACAACTTTGCCCTGAAGGGAGTGGCTTCTGCCTGTGGGCACAAAGGTAATCATATTATTACCACTTCCATTGAGCATCATGCCGTGCTCGAATCCTGCAGATTCCTTGAGGAACAGGGCTTTGCAGTCAGCTATCTCCCTGTGGATAGATATGGTCGGGTGGATCCCGAAGAGGTCAGAAAGGCAATTGCCAACAAGACTATTCTCATTTCAATAATGCACGCCAATAACGAAGTCGGTACTATCCAGGCCATAGCTGCCATAGGCGAGATCGCCAGGGAAAGAGGTGTATGCTTCCATACCGATGCGGTGCAGACAGTGGGGCATATCCCAGTCAATGTAGATGAGCTTAACGTTGATTTGCTGGCTATGTCAGCTCACAAGCTCTACGGCCCCAAAGGAATCGGGGCGCTCTATGTTCGCAGGGGCACCAGGATTGCCCCCTTCATGCATGGCGGAGGACAGGAGAGAGGATTGCGAGCCAGTACTGAGAATGTCCCGGGGATCGTTGGGTTTGGCAAAGCAGTGGAGCTTGCTCAAAAGGAGCTGGGGGCAGAAGCAAAGCATCTAACCGCCTTGAGGGACAGGCTTATCCATGAGTTGTCTGAACGGATTACTCAGATTCACCTGAATGGTCATCCCTCGCAAAGACTGCCCAACAATGTTAATGTAGGCATTGAATTTGTCGAGGGTGAGGCCATGGCTATCAGTTTAGATTTGGAGGGTATTGCTGTTTCTACTGGTTCAGCTTGTAGTTCGCATGATATGGAAACATCTCACGTACTGACAGCGTTGGGAGTGCCTGCCGTTCTCGCTCGAGGCTCACTTCGTTTCAGCTTGGGCAGAGGAACCACTGAAAAAGACCTGGAGCGAGTCCTGGAGGTATTGCCCCGGATTGTGGCCAGGCTAAGATCTGTATCCCCTCTTCTGGGGGATACAGCACGAACTACCTGATCGCTTTCTGTTCTCGAGCTTCCGTCATTTGTTTCTGGGTTCGTCCTGCTTTGTTATATAATGTGATTGCCATTGTTGCCGAATGCCCTGGTCATCTCGGTGGTGGTTGAAGAAGGCCGCTGGTCAGCCGGATCAAAAGGGGAGCGCTATTTCCGTGCAGTTGGTTTCGAGAAAGCCTCTGTTCACAATAAGGACAGGTATTTGAAGGTAGATAGTTGATGGCTGAGATACTGGCGGTTTGCAGGAGCAAGGATAAGGGCACCAGGAAGGATGTGGTTGAGTCGGTGACGGTGAAGGAAGGTTACGGTGTTGTCGATGATGCTCATGCTGACTGCTGTACTCATCGGCAGGTGAGCCTCCTGGCGAAGGAAAGCATTGATAAGATGGTAAAGATTGGCCTTCAAGTTGGTCCCGGAGATTTTGCCGAGAATTTCACTACTAGAGGCATGATCCTCACTTCCCTGCCCATTGGCAGCCACTTGTCCTTGGGAGAGGAGGCTATCCTCGAAGTGACCCAGATTGGGAAGCAGTGCCATACCGGGTGTGCCATTTTCCGCGAGGTGGGCCGTTGCATCATGCCTAAAGAGGGGGTATTTGCCAGAGTGGTTCATGGCGGGCTTGTAAGGCCTGGAGACACGATAGAGATGAAGGGACAGAGCAACAATAGCAGCAATGGATAGTCAAGGATTTGCAGGTGGTGTGGAAAAGGTCTCTGTTGTGCGCATCACCGAGGGGATGAGAAGCAATGTTGAAGACCTTGTTGCTGCGGAATCTCCTCTCACGATCGTTCTGGACAACCGAGAACTGGTGACTGTACTCTGCTCACCCGTGAATCTGAAATATCTGGCCATAGGCTTCCTTTTTTCTGAGGGATTGCTGAAGAGCAAGGATGAGATCAGGAAGGTAGTTGCTGACGATCGAAAAGGTGTAGTCTGGGTGGAAACCAAAGGCGAAAGGGAGGTGGATGTCGAAGTCCTGCACAAACGTTTCATAACTTCAGGATGCGGTAGAGGCGCTTCTTTCTATAGTTTCGCCGATGTTCAATCCGGCACAAGAGTGGAATCGAAAGTTGAGATATCGTCGAGCCAGGTGTTCAAGCTTGTAAACGGGTTTCAGCACCGCTCTGAAGTCTACAAGGCGACGCATGGTGTTCACAGTGCTGCTTTGTGCGATGCAGAGAACATACTGATCTTCAGCGAGGACATTGGTAGGCACAACGCCTTGGACAAGATTTTCGGGGAATGCGTTTTGGGGGACATACCGACGGACGACCGAATGATCATCGTGAGTGGCAGGATTTCTTCAGAGATGTTACTTAAGGTGGCCGGAAGGAATATCCCCATTGTTATGTCCGTAGCTGCGCCCACCAGTGCGGGAGTGAAGCTGGCTAATGACCTGGATGTCACCCTGATTGGTCTTGTGAGGGGAAAGAGAATGAACGTTTACTCTGGTGCTCGGAGGCTAGTGGGCTAATGAAGGATAGCCGTGCCCAGCTGGCGGAGAGAATTCAGAAGCTGCGGCGGGAAAGAAATGCCATAGTACTTGCCCACAACTATCAACTGGGCGAGGTTCAGGACATAGCTGACTTTGTAGGTGATTCCCTGGAATTGAGCCAGAAAGCAGCCAGGACGAATGCCGAAGTAATCGTCTTCTGTGGAGTGCATTTTATGGCGGAGACGGCTTCGATTCTCTCTCCGGACAAGGTCGTGCTATTGCCAGCCCTGGAAGCTGGCTGTCCCATGGCAAATATGATTACGGCTGAACAGCTCAGGCAGATGAAAAAGGAGCATCCGGGAGCAGTGGTGGTCTGCTATGTCAACACTACTGCTGACGTCAAGGCGGAATCGGATATCTGCTGTACCTCAGCAAACGGCGTACAACTTGTGCAGAAGTTGAAGGCCGAGGAGATCATCTTTGTACCTGATCAGTACCTTGGCCATTACATATCCACGCAAACAGGAAAGAAAATGATTCTGTGGCCGGGCTATTGCCCCACCCACGTGCGTATTCAGGCAGCAGATATCCACAGACTGAGAAAAATCTATCCCCTGGCTGAAGTAATGGTTCACCCGGAATGCCGGCCAGACGTGGCTGTGCTTGCCGACTTTGTCCTTAGCACGGGTGGAATGATTAGGCATGCCAGGAGCACTCAGGCAACGGAGATCATTGTCGGTACGGAGATCGGGATAATACATAGGCTCAGGAAGGAGAACCCCGACAAGGTATTTGTTCCCCTCTCTGAACAGGCTGTCTGCCCGAATATGAAACTGATTAGCCTTGAGAATGTTCTTTGGTCTCTTGAAGACCTGTCTCCTCGCATCAAGGTCCCCGAGGATATCCGGATCAAGGCCAAGAAGGCTGTAGATAGAATGGTTGAGGTTAGCTAGATAGCTGCAGCAAGCTTCTTCGCATTGCGCCCGCTGAGTACACCATCGTCTTTCGTTGCATCAATGATTGCCTCTTGATTCATAAACACTGTGACTAGCTTCTAGACTTGCCATGAATGTCTTGGAAGGACTCAATCCTGCCCAGAGAAAAGCTGTAGAGACTGTCGAAGGGCCGCTACTTATCCTGGCCGGTCCAGGGAGTGGCAAGACCATGGTCATCACTCACCGGATTGCCTACCTCATCAAAGTCTGCGGCGCCAGCCCCCACTCCATCCTGGCGGTCACCTTCACCAACAAAGCGGCCCGAGAGATGAAAGAGAGGCTCTATCATCTCCTAGGCAGCACAGTAGAGCAGCTATCGCTGGGTACCTTTCATGCTGTCTGTGCTGCTGTTCTGCGGCGGGAAGGCCAAGCGATAGGGGTGAATCCCAGTTACGTGATCTACGATGATGGGGACCAGCTCAACCTGATAAAACGTAGCCTCCAGGAGCTTGGCATCGATCCAAAGACCTATAGTCCGAGGATTTTGCAGACGGCGATAAGTGCAGCCAAGGTTCAGCTACTTACGCCGGAGGATTATGGCCAGCGTACGCGGAGCTACTTCGAAGAGGTGGTGCGGAGGGTATATCAGCAGTATCAGATGCTCCTTGTGCAAAGCCGGGCCCTGGACTTTGATGACCTTTTGATGAGGACTTATCAGCTTTTCCAGGGTCACCCCAAGGTATTGACACGATATCAGTCACGCTACGCTCATATTCTTATTGACGAGTTTCAGGATACCAACCTTACTCAATACGCTCTGGCGAGACAACTGGCAGGGAAATATCGCAACATCTGTGTTGTGGGTGACCCTGATCAATCAATATATTCTTGGAGACAGGCTGATATAAGGAACATACTCAATTTTGAAAAGGATTATCCTGAAGCACAGACTGTGTGCCTGGAACAGAGCTATCGTTCTACGCAGACTATTTTGGAAGCGGCCCATGATGTTGTCTCGGTTAACCGTGAACGTAAGGAGAGCAAGTTGTGGACTGACAACGAAGCAGGACTGCCTGTGATGGTAGTTGAAGTTTACAGTGAGTCTGAGGAAGCGCAGTTCGTGGTGAGAGAGATAGGGGATCTCGTTGATCGGGGCGATGTCAGGCCAATTGACTGCGCGGTCATGTACCGCACCAACGCCCAATCGCGGGTGCTCGAAGAGATCTTCATCCGTTACGGGATACCGTACCAGGTTGTTGGCGCTGTGCGGTTCTATGAGCGACGCGAGATCAAGGACCTCATTGCCTATCTCAGGCTTATCTACAATCATCATGATGATATCAGCCTGATGAGAATAATCAATCTGCCTCCGAGGGGTATCGGGCAGCGAACATTGACTGAGTTCCTCCAATGGACTAAGACCCTTGGCATCCCGTTATATACGGGCTTGGAGAGAATGACTGAGGACAGGTCTTTGTGCCCCCTGAATGACCGTGCTGTGCAGATGTTGAGCAATTTCTTCAATCTCATTCGGGATCTGATCGAGAGAAGCGAGGAACTCGATGTGCGGGATCTTCTGGATTCAGTAATCAAGTTATCTCGATATCGAGAGTATACGATGGAGTTTACCGATGGTGAGGAACGCTGGGGCAATATTCTGGAGTTGCGGGGAATTGCCCAGGATCACCAGAACCTGAAGCCCCGTGAAAGCCTGGCTTCTTTTCTTGAAGGGGTGAGTTTGTTCTCCGAAACCGATGAATTGGACGAGAAGAAGGATGTAGTAACATTGATCACGCTTCATCAAGCTAAGGGTCTGGAGTTTTCTGCAGTATTCATAGTAGGAATGGAAGAAGGTATCCTGCCC
>JBGOWL010000171.1:0-4366 GCA_041478585.1 Dehalococcoidia bacterium
GCCCCACTTGTTCTCGAACTCTGCCCAGTTCCATACCTGCAGTGGGTTCCATGGTCAATAGGCCATCAAAGCCCCATTCAACGAACTTATCGAGGAAGGCGTAGATATTACCGCACGAATGCCAGAGCAGCTTCCTGTTCCGCCTATGCACCAGCTCCGAGACCCGCCGGTAGCTCTCTCCGAACAGCTTCTCGATACTGTCGGGACGCATTATCGGCCCAGTCTTCTGTCCCAGGTCGTCTCCCCCTATCACCACCTCGCCCCCGCACTCCATCACTGCATCCAAGTACTTGAGGTAGAAGTCCGTCTGGGAATCGATGACCTTTTTCACAAAATCAGGCTTCTGGTAGAGGGACCTGGTGAAATTTACGAATCCCATACACTGCCAGGTGCTCTCGAAAATCGACATACTGGTGTACCCGACGGGGTAAATCCTGTCGCCGTAGGCAGCCGCCAGCTTCTTATGGTGCTCTGCCGTATTCCTGGCAAACTTATCGAGGAGGGTCTTCCTTGTCCCATCCCAGGCATCCCACTCCTCCTCGGTGGGACAGAGCCCGCCGATGTAGTTCATAACTATGTTGCCGTTTTCCGTCCCGGTCAGCTCCCAGACACGCCCGGAGATATCATGACAAAGAAGCCCGTCTTTGACCCTAGGGTCTACGAACGTCTCCATCTGCGTGTAGATCGTCCAGTTTGCGTCGAAGCCCATCTTGATAGCTGCCTCGAGGGCGTCCGAGAAATTGCCGTATACCAATTCGGTCCAGCTTGTATTGATGATATCCCTGACCATCGCCCGAGTCTCAGGATTCCTCACCATGCTGGCCATATCGGCGGGCGGCTTGCCCAGTATATGGTTGCTGGTTGCCGGCTCAGCTATAAGCCCCATCACCGGGACCCGGTCCGGCTCCTCGTGGTTCATGGCGGTGAGGAAACGCTGCTTGAAATCCATTACGAAGCGCTCCACTTCTTGATGATATCCAGGCCGGTAATGGCATCCGGGGCAAAGGCATCTGCCGCCACATCCCTGGCTGTTCTCTCCGAGAGCGCCGCCCCACCGATAACCACCTTGACCTTGTCTCTGAGGCCCTGCTTCCTCAATTCCTCAATTACCTTCCCCAATTCCTTCTCCGTGGAAGTCAGCAGGCAGGACATTCCCAGAGCCAGCGGCTTGTGCTCTTTCACCGCGCTGGCGAACTTGGCGGCAGGGACATCCACCCCCATGTCGACGACATTGAAGCCGGAGCTCCGGGCATAGTTGATGAAGATGTTCTTGCCCAGATCGTGCAGGTCGCCCGCCACCGTGCCGATGATGATGGTTCCCTGTGAATGGGAGGCTTCGGCCTGCATCAGCGGCGACAGCAAATTCATCACCTCCTTGGCAACCTCACCGGCGTAGACTAGCTCGGCGAGGAACCACTCCCCGTCCTGGAACCTCTTCCCTACCACCTGCAGAGCCTGAGTGACCGCATCGGCCGCCTCTTTCACCGCCGACTTGCTTTGCGTCTTGACCACGTCATTCGTGGCTTTGATCGCTGCGTCCATGTCCAGCGCCAGCATCGCATTCTTCAACTGTTCAGTGGTGTTATCCGGCATTCTCAGGCCTCCTGGTCAAGATGGCTGGCAATCCGGGGGAGTCAAATAGCAAGTGCCTTGCCAGCAATTCGCCGCCATGATACTGGGCAGTTGCCGCCTTGTCAAATTCTCAAAGGTTCCTACGGCCATACCCGGAAGCTGCTACGCGTGGGAGCCATTCTGGAGCACTACACAGTTGCCAAAGCCATAACATTAGTTTGTGTATGCTCCATATTCCTGAAGCGTTTCCCACATCGCCATGATATTCTCAGGCGGCACATTGTGCAGGATATTGTGAACCGTAGCGAATACGAATCCACCGCCGGGCATCAGGTCAGTGATGCGGCGCTTAACGTCTTCACGCACCTCTTCAGGAGTGTGATTCTCGTTAAACGCCCGTTGTGTATCTACGCCGCCGCCCCAGAAAGTTAGATCTCTGCCGTACTCACGCTTCAACTCGGCCGAATCCATGCCGGCTGCGCTAACCTGCACCGGGTTGATAATATCTAGTCCGATCTCGATCAGGTCGGGGATGACTTTGCGAATAGAGCCGCAGGAGTGCAAGAGGATTTTGGCACTGCTACGAGAACGGATGAAATCAAACAACTCCTTGTGCAGTGGTTTGAGATACCTGCGATAAGAGCTGGGCGAGATGAGCATATCGTTTTGCCCAGCAAAATCGTCAGCCAGTTGAACCACGTCGATCATGTCACCCAGGACGTCGAACATCTTTTCCCAGTAGGCCAATTGCAAATCCATAAAGCGGTGCATTATCTTCTGTGAGAGCGCAGGCTTGCCAATAAAATCGGCATAGCCATCTGTGAAACCGCGCGTCCATAAGTACATCTCGAAGATGCCAGCCGAGAGATTGCCCACAATCAAGGCCCGTTGTTCCTCTTCAATCACTCTCTCTGCGGCCTCTCTGAGGCCTGTGAAGCGAGCCGGGTCTTTTGGATCGGGCAATACGTAGCGGTCTATATTCGATTCGTCAATGTGACCGCCCAGCGGGTGATCGAACATGTCGTAGTACAAGCCGCCGACTTTGGGCATGCGCCACCCGATCCCATATTCGTCATAGAAGTAGGTGTAATTGCCACCCTGCATATCCTTGATCTCTATCCGGTAGGTGGCAGAAGAGCGTGGCGCAACGTTCCTAACGTCCACACCTAGGCGATCTATTACGTCATCATCGACTTGTGCCAACTGTTGGACGACGTCAACTATGGTAAGCTCAATTGGTGGCAGTCCTAAATAGTCACGTAGTGCTGCATAGGCTTTCACATTGATGCCAGTTAGCACCGTACCACCCATGTCAAATGGAACCCGATCCGGTTCCTTGTGGTTCAAAGCAGTGAGTACGCGTTCTCGCGAGTTCATTCTTCAACCTGCCTGTAAGATATACCCTGGGCAAAGTCAGCCACGCAAGATCAGATCTGTTATTCGCTTGTGCCATCCGACATCCGCCCACATTCCTACGAAGTGAGGCTGACAGAAGTTGCTGGTGCAGATCCCTTGCCATCCCCTCTCAGATGCCATGCGAACTCCGTGTTCGGCAATATCTTTCACCCAATCCCACTCCGCGCCAGTGCCAGCCGGCGCGATGTCACTGTAGTTGATCGGCCCCCAAGCTTCAGTGGTGAAGAGAGGGAGACCGTTCTTCTTGCCCCATTCTGCCCAGAAGTCAATGCGAGCTTCAAGCATCCTGACATACTCTTCGCGATGTTTCGGATAGAGATTGGCCATGCGCTTTGCGTGAATCCTCAAGTTCACCGGATACTTGGGGAATCCGACGAGCATTAGAATCTGTCCGGTTCTGAACACCCATTTCATATAGTCCGACACCCATATGTGCACCTCCGCCAAATCAAACTTGCTCACGTCAATCTCTTGAATCTGACGAGAACCAAGCGCCTGAAATGAAAATGTGTATTTCAGCGCGGGGTATTTCTCGCGCAACGGCATGATAGCACCATCGAAATAATTCTTCATGCGCTGTTTCACTCCCTCATCCCACTTTCTTGACAAATTGAGCACCATCCACAGATCTCCAAATCGTTTGGATTGAAATATGTTGGCATAGGGCTCTGGCGCCCACCTGCTGAGCGGAAACTCATTGCAGATATCAACCCATACAATGCGGCCGTGCAGTCCTGCATCGCTGAGTAGATCAAGCGTCTCCAACCATATACGGGCATAGTCTTCCGGCGATTGAATCATGTGAACGCGACCCAGTGTATCACGGTTGTACCACGACGATAGTCCCACATAAATACCTCGATCAGCAGCTTTACCTATGAACTCGACCAGCGCTGAGCGTGGCTCGACTTGGACTGGTCTATGATTTCCCCACATGAAACCACCACTCTGGGGTAATATCGTGAACTGCTTAACTACTTCGCCATCTGGCCCTTTCGCAACCAGATGTGGGAAAGCGTCTAGGCGGATACAGTTGTAGCCGCGTTCCGCCAGTTCGTCAAGCACCTTATCCCAATCCGCATATTCTGCTTCGTTGCCCGTCCGGCGGACAAGCCAGGAGAACTCCCACATGGTGACAGCATACTTTGCTTTAGGATTGAACCCGCTTGTCTCTGACATTTTGAGCCTCCATGTGAGGTGTTCAGCTACCGGCATACAAAGAATTATGAGTTCGGGAACACAAACCAGTTCTTACACGCTTGCGTTGGGCACGTCTTGCTGCCCAACGATTTCGCACGACGCCTCTACTTCAGAACTGGGATATCCGTGCCTCGGATTATACCAGAATAGTAGTGCGCTCGAAAAGGACTTCTTTATA
>JBGOWL010000132.1:0-5290 GCA_041478585.1 Dehalococcoidia bacterium
CTGCTCGGTTCTCGATTACAGCCGGATGAAGAGCTTCTGGCAACTGTAGATCGTTGTCCCAGAGCGGATGCACCACCAAACCTGTAGGCAGCTTGGGATAGAAGTATGTGGATTTCGGTGGCATCCTTTCACCAGCGTCCGCTACAGCCAGAATACTGGAGATAGGAATCGGATTCATCAAGAAGGCCAGTTGATACTTGCCTGAGTCGACCAACTCTACGGCCTCTGCAGCATCCCGAGTGTAGTCCAGGCATTCGATTTCTCTACGCGGAGTATCTACGCCCAGCATTTCGCACAGCATCACACAATGAAGGATAGTTACATCAAGGCTCTTCCACCCCTGGCTGCGCTCAGATGGCATGGCTTTCTGGAGATCCGCTCTCTCCCGTAGCACCAATAGCCACAGGCTATCCCCGTCGAGGCCATAGAGCGCCATGGCAACCCCCTGTCGGCCTCTTTCGGTTAGAGTGCCTAGCCACGACTTGATTGTCCCAGACCGCGAAGTGAATGGGTGCTCAATACGTTCTATTTCGAAAAACCGCTCTGCCTTCTTCCTGAACTCCGATAGCCTTTCGGCCTTGATGAACCGCACTAGCCGATGTGTGGGCAGAGCCACCAGTCCTGGATCATCTGCAGCAGTAAGGGTCATCAACACAAAATTGAAGGCCTCGTGTCCGGTGAAGTGGGAACAGACAGCCTGCTGCTCCACCTGGTAGGCCAGACTCGTCTCATAACGGTGGTGCCCGTCAGCGATGTAGATGGCCTTATCGGCACACCAGGCGGAGATCTGCCTCACGTTCTGCTCATCTCGGATGACCCACATGTTGTGCATAACACCATCACGGTCTGCGGCACTGACATCCGGCCTGGCTTTGGCCAACCCTTCAATCAAGGAGGTGAACCCACCTATTCCATGGTCAATAATGCCCATTATTGGGCTGAGGTTCACGCGGCAGGCACGCAACAACTTCAGGCGGTCAACGATGCGCTCCTCCATAACGCTTTCGTGGGGGCGTGCATTATCGGGGCCCTGGCTTCCCAGCCGTACCCGGGCGGTCAGGCCCCAGCGATGCTTTGCGGTGCCTTCGTGATTGAAGCAATGCTCAATGATGTAGAAAACCGGCTCCGGCTCACGAAAGAGGATCCCCTTCTCCAACCACTCCGCAAGTGCGCTGGCTGCTCTGGTGTATTTGTTGTCCCCGGCAGTATCTGAGGGATGTTCTGCACCAAGTTCGAGCCGGATTATGTTGTGCGGATTGCGCTTGTAGTAGAAACGCTGTTCCTTCGGGGAGATCACGTCATACGGAGGCGCTATGACTGACGAGATGCTGTCAACTTTCGCAGGGCTGTAACGAATACCCCGAAAAGGTTGAACATCAGCCACTTAATCCACGTCCACCTTGGATATATTGAGTGGGTACACCTTAAGGCGCACCCACTACAGTGACTCCACAGACAAACTTGCCCGGATGTCCTCCCTGATTGTGAGCCAGTCCCAGCTTGACATCTTTGATCTGACGT
This sequence comes from Dehalococcoidia bacterium, assembly GCA_041478585.1. Classification (GTDB taxonomy): domain Bacteria; phylum Chloroflexota; class Dehalococcoidia; order UBA2247; family RBG-13-53-26; genus RBG-13-53-26. The sequence continues at coordinate 1,522 of JBGOWL010000132.1, forward strand.
GAAGGTTCTTCAGCCTTCTTCTGAATCTGTTTGTAGACCTCATAAACCTCACGGCACCCGCTGGCTCCGATCGGGTGACCGAAGGACTTCAACCCTCCGCTTATGTTAACCGGCATTTCCCCATCATGATAGTACGCCCTCTTGTCTGTCATCTGCTCTTTGAACTTGCCGGTCTCGCACAGGAACAGCGACTCAGAAGCAATAAGCTCAGCAATGCTGAAGCAGTCATGCAGTTCCACCATGTCCAGTTCCTTCCGGGGGTTCTTTATACCCGCTTCGGCATAAGCTGCCCTGGCGGCTGCCTGCGTGGCATCCCAGTAGGTGAAGTCATAGTCTATCCGCTCCTTGCCCCAGCCAGGGCTGGCAGCCATTCCGAAGGCTTTGATGGTGATATAGTCATCTCGATACTTCTTGGCATCCTCAGTGCGGCACAGTATGGCCGCTGAAGCGCCGTCGGTCACTCCGCAGCAGTCGAAAAGTCCTAAAGGCCAGGCAATCATAGGAGCATTGAGTACCTGCTCCACAGTTACCTCTCTCCTCAGATGTGCTTTGGGATTCCTGGCACCATAAAAGTGGCTTTTGACGGAGATTTCAGCTAGAATCTTTTTTCCTTCTTCGTTGCTGAGGCCGTATTTGGCGAAGTAAGCCGTAGCGGCCATGGCGTATCTTCCCGGGCCAGTACCAAACGCTCCATAGACGGGTTCCCATCTACCGATCCAGACTGAAGGCAGCCCTCCGAAACCCATATCCTTGCACTTCTCCACTCCCAGAGCCATCACCAGGTCATAACCCTTGGCGGCCAGAGCAAAGGTGGCTCCTCTGAGGGACTCCGCACCAGTGCCACAGGCGTTCTCCACCCTGGTCACCGGGATATACTGGGTCTGAAGAGTACTGGAAACCAGGGTGCCGGTGACGACGCCGCCTTCCACTATCTGGGAACCCCACTGGCTCCCCTGCCATATCGCCTGTATATCCTTGATCTCTATACCAGCATCCTTGCATGCCTCATCGGCTGCTTCGGTAATCATATCTTTGATATCGGCATCCCATCTCTCACCGAACTTGGTACAGCCCATGCCCACAATAGCGACTTTATCTTTTATACTCTCTGCCATCTCTCTCCTTTCCTGATTCCCTTACTAGTCCCTCGCCGGACGGCATTTCCAGAAGTAGTTATGGACGCCCAGGGCATCATGAATTCTTCTGAAGGTCAACTCCATCGGCATCCCAACTCGTATGCTCTTCACGTCCCGGTCGGTCATCTGGCTGAAAATTCTCACCTCACCATCGAGATTAACAGCAGCCAGCACATTCGGTGGATCCACCACCGCTGTCCTCTCATCCATGCTGTAGGTAAACAGCACACCTTTCCTGTCAGCCAGTGGCACTTCTTCCAGGAATTTTTCCTCAGCCTGGCAGTACATGCAGCGCTTCTGAGGCGGGAACTGCGTCTTGCCGCACTTCTTACAGTGATGTCCATGGCAGCGATAGACCCAATTGCGGTCCCTCCATATGGCTGTCAGAGAAGTCCTCGGCCTGGTCATCGGCGTTTCCTCAAACTGCATCAGGTTTCTGAAAGTGACATATTTACCGTAGTTCTCCAGCATAACCTTGGACTTGAGGTACGTTTTGATACCTCTCCTGTCCTTTATCTTCGCTATGTTCTCTGTCACCCGTATGGTATGGGCATCAGCGCCATCCCCATAGTTGCCCAGGAGGATCTTATCTCCCGGCTTGGCTTCCTCCAGAGCAGCTACCAGAGTCATCAGCGCCAGAGCAGCGCCGGTATTACCCACGCTGTCGAATGGAGGCTCCTGCACCTGGGTCTTGGGGTCCAGTCCCAGTATCTTCACCATGGCCTGATGGCTTCTGGCGTTGGGGGCATAAAAGGCAGCCTTGGTGAAATCCTTCCCCTTCACATTGTGAGCCTTCAAAAAGGCATTGAAGGCCTTTTTCATGTGGCCTTCGTAGCCTACATCAAGAGCAAAACGTTCCTCCCAGGATCGAGGCACCCTATCAGTCTCCAGCCTCCACACATCGATGAACTCGCTGGTCATGTAGTAGCTAGCCTCGATTTCGGCAGCCACATCGCTGCCTCCAATGAGGAAAGCCGCCGCGCCATCGCCGAAGAGCGGTTCATAGGCAGAATTCGGAGCTGGAAGCCGGCAGTCAGCGACGATCAACAACACCTTCTTCGCCGATCCTGCCATTACCGCATCCAGAGCCGCTCTCAGAGCAATTGTCCCGGATCTCAGTGAGTTGCCGAAGTCGATGGCGACGATATCTTCGCGCAGATCGAGGGCCGCAGCTATGATGCTAGCGGACTGCTTCTCCTTGAAAGGCGCTGTTGTAGTGGCAAAATACAGGGCATCTACAGACTTCCTGTCTATACCCTTGAGGCAGTCCACTCCTGCCTCTACAGCCATGGTAATGCTGTCCTCATCACAGTTGCATATGGCTTTCTCACCCTTCCCGCCTCCACCCCACACCTGGCCCAGGATCGCCCGACTGAGCCTGTACATAGGGATATAAGCCCCATAAGAAACTATTCCGGCCATGTGTTCTCCTTTCCTGCTTTGGGATTCAGAATCGAGATTGCGCCACCCATAATTATATTCTCAACCCTCCCCCGAAGGCAAAACTGTGACAGCCCTCTGCCACATCAGTCTCACGCTCCACTGTTCGATGAGCCTGGAAAAGGGCAGAGGCTTGTCAGACAGCAACCATCACAGACAGGAACCCTTTGACAAGTGGCTTTGCCATGACAAACCAGGAGTGCATGGTATTCGTTGAAAAGCCCCTCTTCATGAGGGAGATTATCCATAAAGAGAACTTGGAAGGCTTCGTAGCCATTGTTGGCCGGGGCCAGGCCAAGTCGGGTGACAATGCGGCGAGTGTAGGCATCAATAACGAAGATGGGTTTATGGGCAGCATAGAGGATTATCGAGTCTGCGGTCTCTTCGCCCACGCCATAGACGGACAGGAGTTCGCATCGCAATGTAGGGAGATCCAATGCAAATAGCTTGTCCAGGTCATCATGGTAATGCTCTCCCAACCAATCGACAAACGCCTTGATTTTCCTTGCTTTGGCGTTATAGTAACCTGAAGGATAGATCAGTCGGCCAAGCTCGTCCGCAGAAGTCTGCCGCAGCATTGCACTTGAGAGCAACCCTCTTATCTTCAGGTTGGCTATGGCTTTCTCTACATTTCCCCAGGCTGCCGACTGAGTGAGGATAGCACCAACAATCATTTCCAGAGAAGTCTCTGCTGGCCACCAGTGCTGGGGTCCGTAGCGGTCGAGAAGGCGCTGGTAGACATCGAGCAGCATAAGAGTCAAAGCTTGGCTACCCATGCGGGTGACTTAGCCCCGACAACAACGTCGCCAGGCAGATATGGTTTGATGTCTACTACCGGCGTCCCGTTGATGGCATCCAGTCCCTTTACCCTCAGGGTATTTCCTTGACACTCCAACAGTCTGACTACGCTCAGCCCGATGGGATTCGGTCTTTGAGGGGAACGAGTGGCGAACAATCCCACCAGTGGGAGGTCCTGCCTGCCCTTCGGGTGAACTCTAGTCGGCGTACTGTCGTGCCGAGGCATCTGATGCATCCAGAAGAGGACTATGATGTGGGAAAACTGTTCCAGACCTTCGGTAGTTCCTTCCAGATTGGAATTCAGGATGATCTCGGATGCTACCTCCTCCCACCCCTCCCTCATGGATGCATTGATGTTGTTCCTTACGTGCCCGATAGGCTCCATGACCATGTCC
>JBGOWL010000268.1:0-2892 GCA_041478585.1 Dehalococcoidia bacterium
GCAAACTCGATCTCGTTCAATTGCCCGGGCTTGCTCAGAATCTCGGTCGGTACGTAGACCTTGCCAATATCATGAAGTAGCCCTGCCACCCGGATGCCATCGATCTGGTCACTCGCAAGACCCATCTCTCTGCCAATAGCACAAGCAAGCTGTGTCACACGACGTTGGTGGCCCGCAGTGTAACGGTCCCTCGTTTCGACAGTCAGAGTAATGGCCTGAATAGTGCCTTCCATGGCTCGTTCCAGCTTCTTGAAGCTCTGCTGGAGCTGCTCGTCCGCGTGCTTGCGCTCGGTTATGTCACGAACAACTCCCAGGATCTCAACAGGCTGCCCATGGGAATCGCATATGAAACTCATTGTGGTGTCAGTCCACACCGTCGAGCCATCCTTGCGCTTCATTTCCATCTCTAACTTGAGATTTCGCAACCTGAACAACTCTTTCTGCCCCTTATCATCACTGGCGAGCGCCTTGGCAATAGCCTTCATGACCACATCACGGGAACGTGGCGCCAGAATCCCATCCATCATGTGCTCCATAGCCTCCTCAACGCTATAGCCCAGGACACGCATGATTGAAGGGCTGAGATAGGTAGGCTTCAGATTCAGATCCATGGTCCAGATGACATCTTTCACATTCTCAGCCAGCAGGCGGTAGCGCCTTTCACTCTCCCGCAAAGCCTCCTCCGCCTGCCTTCGCTCGGTGATATCCATGAAATTCCCCAAGACTGCGGTTTCTCCCCGATACTGGATGGATGTTACCTTCTCCATGGCCCACCTTGTCTTACCATCCTTGCCAACACACCTGTATTCATAAGGAGAAAAACGCTCATTCTTGAGCATCTTCACCGCATTCTCTCTGACCGCATCCCTGTCCTCTGGAATGACCAGCCTTAGACAATCCGTACCCATCAATTCATCCTCAGTGTAGCCCGTAAATTTGAGCACCCGGGGATTGACCAACTCAAATTTGCCGTCCCGCACAATGTATATGCCAACCGGCGAGTTACTGGACAGGATCGTGAACAGTTCCTCTGCCCGTTTGCGTTCAGTGATGTCACGCACAATCCCCCTGATTTCTGCAGGCCGGCCATCAGGGCCACATATGAAGCTCATCGACGTGCTGGTCCACACCGTAGAGCCGTCCTTGCGCTTCATCTCCATTTCCAGTTCAAGGTTCTGTGACTCAAACAAGTCTTTCCGTCCCGTGCTCTCCATAGAGAGCACCCTCGCAATAGCTGTCATAGCCATCTCACGAGAGGCAGGAGTCAGCGCCTCGGTGATCATGCGTGTCCTGGCCTCAACAACATCATAGCCCAGCAGACGCATCACAGAAGGACTGAGATAAGTTGGCTGCAAATTCATATCCATCGTCCAGACAACATCCGTCATGTTTTCAGCAAGCAGATGGTAGTGTTTCTCAGTCTCCCGCAGGGTTTCCTCGGTCTGCTTGCGCTCGGTAATATCTCTCGTTATCACAACGAACCCCGTTGGCTTCCCTGATCTTTCGCAGAGCACCACTGCGCCTAGCTCTGCACTGAATCTTTTGCCATCCCTCGCCAGCAGCATGCACTCTGTAGTGCCGTTTCGCCCCTCTTCAAACGTTCCCCTTATCTTGTCCATGACCTTGGTTTGATCTTCTCCGGCAACCAGGTCAAAGAGGTTTTGACCAACAAGCTCTTCCTCATCATCATATCCATACAGGCAAACTGCAGTCCTGTTCAGTCCCGTTATATTGCCCTCGACATCTACAAACACAACTCCGTCTGTAGTGGACTCAAAAAGAGCGTGCAGCTTCTCCTCCAGATCCCATAGATCACTTCCATCGTGCTTGCGCTCAGTACCACTCACAAGCTCCCACTCCCCGTTCCGCTTGACAAGAGAGAACTGGTGAGTCTTGATCACATCTACGATTTCCAGTGTCTTGTATTTATCGCACTTATCCAGGGAATACGTGCATAGAGCAATAATGGGGTACTTGTGAATAGAAGCCTCTATCTCCTCTTCGTAGAAAGCGAAGGCCCTCCAATCGGCTTTCTCCAGCCAAATCCTATCAGCAGTCACCCTGATGCCATCATATCCATTGGCCAGGGACTGAACCAGTTTATCCACCCAGGCATTTACAAGCGCCTGCGGACTGAATGGGCCTCCCTTGAGGGACCACTGATTGTGAGGGATAATCTCCACTTGCCCTGTCCTCAGAAACCGATCAAGACCAGGCACAACCCTTCTTAACGCCTTCTGCGCATCTCGCTCACTGAGGGACTCCGGTGTAATCCATAGACAGAATTCGTTGTTCTCTAGCCCCGCCTTGAAGTAGGGCACCAGAATCTCTGTCAGATCCTCTCTGGTCTGATAGAATTGGCAAAGGTGCGTGCCCCAAGGAATATCCCCTACAGGTTCGATTCCCGTCTTTCTGATCTTTGATCCCATCTTTGGCTACCTCCGACTAGCAATCCGCGGGAATGTTCTCGCAGTCCAGCAGACCAATCCCCAATGCACACCAAAAGGCAGCATCAGCTACTAATAGCCAACGCTGCCTCAGCCACGTTCTCAGTCTCCGATAGTTCTTCATCTACTTCACCAAAAGAGATACCACCAATTGCATCCGGCACACATCACATACCCAGCCTCATGGCACACTCCAGAAATACTATCCCGGCCCCGTGTGTTCTCAGCTAGAAAGCACAACCCAGATAACCTGCTGGTAAACAATACTCCATTAGCAGCATCGTGCACATTATTCACTAGGAGCAACCTTGTTGTCAATAGCACGCACCACCTTCTGACACTCAGACCAGGAATGCTATAATACCGAACAAACGATGGACTTGAACCGAAGAACCAAGATAGTATGCACTATTGGCCCTTCCAGCAGCTCAGCATCCGCTATCGA
>JBGOWL010000073.1:0-7044 GCA_041478585.1 Dehalococcoidia bacterium
AAGGGGATTCCACTGGCCAGCGGACTGGGCGGCGGTAGTAGCGATGCTGCGGCGACCATGCAGAGTCTCAATGACCTCTGGGAATTGAACCTGGCTCCAGAGAAGTTACGGGCGGCGGCGGCCATCCTGGGCTCCGATGTACCCTTTTTTTGCTGCGGCAGCATGACGGCTTTAGTGCGTGGCAGGGGTGATAGGGTAGATAGATTGCCTGCCCTGTCTAGAACCTGGGTTGTCCTGGTAGTTCCTCCCATCCACGTAGCTAACAAGACTCAGAAGATGTATGCCTGCCTGGATTCCTCCCGGTTTACTGACGGGCAATATGGCCGGAGGGTAGCTGGACTTATAGGGCATGGAGAAAACATCGTCTCCGAATTTTGCTATAATGTCTTTGACGATATTGCCTTTTCGTTTTTCCCTGGTCTTGACCGGTATCGACTCCGCTTTCTGAATGCTGGAGCAAGCGAAGTTCACGTGGCTGGTGCCGGGCCTGCCCTTTTTTCCCTCGTAGATTCCAGAGCGGAGGGCGAGGAGATTTGTGAAAACTTGAAGAGGCAGAGGGTGGAGTCTTATCTTGCGGAGACTCTTTGAAGATGAAGACTGATGAATTCATAGCTGATCTCCAGGAGGCAGTTCCTCGAATAACCCCGAGAAGGGTGAGAGCTCTTCTCCTGTTGATTGCCATTTCTGGGGGCTGCCTTGCTCTTCTTGTGGTCCTCTTCCATATCATCCCCCAGGTCCAGCTATCTGAGCTGAAGAAATACGACTACCTGGGTGTCTTCCTGGCAAACCTGTTGCCTTCGCTGAGCGTAGTCGTACCTGTTCATCTCTTCTTTCCAGGCCAGGCCGTGAATGTGTTCGTAGCCTCCGTTGGGAGTTCATTCTTCTGGGTGGCAGTGGTGGCCGCTGCAGGCAGCACGTTAGGAGAGGTGACCAGCTACTACGTGGGCTACGGTGGGCAGCGTTTGCTCAAACTGGAACGTTTTGAGCGATACAAGACTGCGAAGAGGTGGATGAAACGCCACGGCTGGCTGGCTGTCGTCACCCTTGCCTTTCTACCGCTGTTCATTTTCGATTTTGTTGGGCTTGCTGCGGGGGCGCTGAGATTGTCACTGCCCAAGTTCTTCCTCTTTACGTACCTGGGTCGGCTGCCTCGAGCTATTATTGAGGTATATTTCTACACCTGGGTTTTCCACAATATCCTCTCACATTTGCCTCACTGGGTGGGGTCCCCTTTTTCAGGCTAGCCCTGTAAGAGATGCATACGGGTGTTGCCTTCCTGAACCAAGAAGTGGGATACTCAAGAGCCTATGGACAATCAGATCCTGGTTTCGCTTGATTTGGAGACTACGGGACTTGATCCGGAGAAGGATTGCATTATTGAGATAGGGGCGGTCAAGTTTCAGGGTCAGGAAGTGCTCGAGACCTTCCACACCCTGGTTAATCCCCACTGTTCGCTGTCCTACCGTATACGACTGCTCACAGGTATCACCCCGGAGGAATTGGAGACTGCTCCCGACTTTTCAGACGTTGCTGACCGGCTTCTTGCCTTCGTTGGTGACTGCCCAATTCTGGGGCAGAACATCAACTTCGACCTGGAATTCCTTCGTTCCCAGGGGCTGAGCTTCTCCAATACAACGTATGACATTCTTGAAATCACCAATATTATCCTTCCTCAGCTCACCGACTACGCCCTGGCCACGCTGGCCAGGGAAGTGGGCATACCAAACCCCATTCAACACCGTGCCCTTGCTGACGCCATGATGGTGAAGGAGGTTACCCTGTCGCTACTGGACAAGACGTCCAGCCTGGAACTGACTCTGATCGCCGAGATCAATCGTCTGACCATGACTAGCAACTGGGTGTGGCGCTCTATGTTTCTGGATCTAGAGAGAAGCAAAGTGGGCGAGGCTTCTCTTTGGGACAGGGAAGCTTGGGAATTGAGCGTCGTGCCTCAAGCCCTTGAGTTGCCCTGGGGACAGCCCCTTGCCCCGAAGAGCGTCCCCAGTCCCCTGGATATCCCCAGGCTGACTGCAATCCTGGGCGAGGATGGCCTGCTGGCAGAGGCCTTCCCCGGCTTTGAGTACCGCCCGGGCCAGATAGCTATGATGCAGGAAATAGCCAGAGCGCTAAACAGCAGGCAGCACTCTATCATCGAAGCCGGTACCGGCATCGGAAAGTCCATTGCCTATCTGTTGCCGGCGATGTTTTTCGCTCTTGAGAACAATAGGCCGGTAGTCATTTCTACCAATACCATTAACCTCCAGGAACAGTTGACGAACAAGGATATCCCCGATTTGCTCAAGGTGTTGGGTGAAGCAGGGAATGCTCATGTCAATGCAGACCTGCGGATAGCACAACTAAAGGGGCGCAGTAACTACCTTTGCCTCAGGCGGTGGAATTCCTGGCGCAAAACCCCCGGATTACCCTGGGAGGAGGCTAGATTTCTCCTTCGGCTCCTGCTCTGGGTCTATTCCACATCCAGTGGCGATCGTGCTGAACTTAACATCACTGTGAATGAATCCGCCTTGTGGAACAGAGTTTGTGCCTCGGAGGAGAATTGTGTGGCAGACCGTTGCCCCCACTATCCGGACGGCTGTTTTCTCTATCGTGCCAGGCAGAAGGCGGAAGGAGCTCATCTGATAGTGGTCAACCATGCCCTGCTACTGTCTGATCTGGCAAGAGGAGGGATATTGCCAGAATATAGTTGCCTCATTGTGGACGAGGCTCATCACCTTGAGGAGGAAGCTACCGAGCAACTGGGTTTCAAGGTTGCTGATCAGGACCTCTATGCCTGTCTGGACCGATTCGGAGACAGAAGCGGATTTCTGTTTTATCTGCGCAACTATCTGCGCACTGCCTCCATAGGTGCTTCGAGGAAAAGAGAGATCAGACAGAAGATTGAAGGTTTTCAGGCTGGGGCGAAAGTAGCCCGCACTCTGGTGAAAGAGCTTCTGGATGTTCTGGCTCATTTCCTGGACCTCCATCACCGTGAAGAGCAGCACGGGTATGAGCGCCGCCTGAGGTTAACAGGAGCACTCCGCCGTCAACCGGGATGGACAGAGGTTGAATGCTCCTGGGAGAATCTTAACCTCGAACTGGATGCTCTTGAGACTGGTTTGGGTGAGCTTTACGCCACGATGGAGGATTTGCCGGACAGAAGAAATCCGGACTTGAATAGTTCACTTGGAGAGATATCGTATCTGTTGCAGCAGGTTCGAAGAATACGAAGTCAGATGAATTCCGTTATCGTCAGTCCTGATGCACAGTATGTCTATTGGGCTTCTACCAGATTGGAGGGCAATCTCTGTCTGCATGTCGCCCCACTGCACGTGGGACGGCTGCTGGAGGAACCCCTGTTTTCTCAGAAGGACTGTGTGGTGCTTACCAGTGCCACTCTGACCACGGATGGAGACTTTGAGTACATCAAGGGCTCTCTGGGTTTGGGGGAAACGGGTGAATTGATGATAGACCCCCCCTTCGATTACATGAACTCCACTATGATCTATCTCCCCCAGGATATCCCGGAGCCGGATAGGGCTGGCTATCAACATGACGTGGGGGAGGTGCTGGTAGAACTGTGTCGAGCAACGCAGGGCCGCACATTGGCCCTGTTCACCTCGCATGCTGCTCTTCGTAGTGCCTATAGTGCCATTCAACCAACTCTTGATGAAGAGGGAATTCTGGTTCTCGGTCAGGGTATAGATGGCAGCCCCCGGAAGCTTCTGGGCAGGTTCAAGGACAACCCTCAGTCCCTGCTGATGGGTGCCGCAGCGTTCTGGGAAGGTGTAGATGTGGTGGGCAGGGCGCTGAGCGTTCTGGTTATCGCCCGCTTGCCTTTTGGCGTACCCAACGATCCTATTTTTTCGGCCCGTGCCGAGCTATTCGATGATCCATTCAATCAGTATATGGTTCCTCAGGCAATACTTAAGTTCAAACAGGGCTTTGGACGCCTTATCCGCAGCCGGAGTGACCGTGGGGCAGTGGTTGTCCTTGATCGCCGTGTGCAAAGCAAATCCTATGGCAGGACCTTTTTGCAGTCACTGCCGAAGTGCACTGTGAGGACTGGCACCTTACGGCAGATGCCTCAGGAGGTAGTGAAGTGGCTGGGGGAGTGACCCCTCCTCAGTATTGGTGACATTGTTCGTGTTACTCCCCTTTTGCAAGGCGGAGTCGAACGAACTGAATTTCTTCCTCTTTTGTCTTCACTCTGCCATCCAGCCTTGATTCATGCAGCGTCCTGAGCATTTCGCCCAGATGTGGACCGGGCGGTATGCCCATTTGCTGTAGCGCTTCACCGTCCAGTGATGTCTTCACATAGCGTAGCTTGTTCAGGTACAGGTGAAGTCGTTGCCGGACTATGACGGGGTCTGAGGCAATGGCACAGGCCAGGACCGACGTTGGTGAATAGCCTTGGAGAAGACGGTGGATTGAACTGGGCAATAGCTCAGAAACACCCAGGGACGGCAGTTTTTCCTTGAGGCGGGAGGTATCGCGTATGACACTTGCTGTTTTGCCTGGAATCCTCAATCGAGCAATGAAAGCTTCCATCTCCTCATTGCTGAAGCGATAGGTTAGAAGTGCGAAGTGGAGTGTCAGAGGCGGAGTAGACACTGAACGGGCTTGCTGATACTTGTTCCTTAGCCACCCATTGCCCTTGAGAGAGGGGTGGACTCTCTGAAGCAAGCCCAGTTCCGCTGCCCTCTCCAGTGGATCCTCCGGGCAGTCCTCCTTCAAAATTAGCTCCAGCTCATGTCGTATTCTGTCACCGGATATGGTGCCTAGCATGGATAGATTCTGGCGCAGCAAAAGCTCGGTCGATTTTTCGAGTTGGAAGCCGAACCTCTGCTCATAACGTATGGCCCTCAGCATGCGTGTGGCATCGTCAACGAAGCTCTTCTGGTGAAGAATTCGAATGAGCTTCTGTCTCAGGTCTGCTTCTCCTGAGAAGGGGTCAACCAGGTCTCCGAAGTTCTCTGGGTCGAGATGGATAGCCATGGCGTTGATGGTGAAGTCGCGGCGCAGCAGATCATCCCTGATTGATCCGGGGCATACTGTGGGCAAGGCTCCCGGATGAGCATAGGCCTCAGATCTTGCTGTGGTGAGATCAAGGCTCAGGCCCTCGTACTGGAGCTTGGCGGTGCGGAAGCGGCGATGCACCAGTACCTTGGCGCTGATTCTCTCCGCCAGCGATCTGGCCAGTTCAGGCGCGTCGCCCTCCACCACCAGGTCAAGGTCGAAGTTGGCCCTTCCTAGAAGGATGTCGCGCACTGCCCCGCCTACCAGATACAAACCAAATCGCAGTTCTGCTGCCAGCGTACCTGTGATGCGAATCAGGTTTAATGATTGGGGTGACAGTCGATTCCCCAGTTGAGCAGCCAGGTTCTTTTCCATCGCGCTAGTTCGATGAATGTTACTACTTGCCCGACCATCTAAGGGTTTTCTTCAGTTCCTTGGGAGAGCCTCTCCAGGGCCTTCTTCATCCTTTGCCAGTGTGTCCCTTGCCAGTAGACTCTGAGACAGGAGGGGCATTGCCTGTATTGTTGATGGGTGCGGAAGACGTACGGAGGTACGATGTCTGCTACCTCCTCCTTACTCTTAGGCACCAGGCTCTGATTACATTCGAGACAGCGGGTAAACTGCTTGAAGTGGCAATCCAGTTCCAGTTCCCTTATCACCTGGCGCAATTGCTCCTTGGGGTCATCGTCCGTCGCAAGGATAACCTTCAGTTGGCCATTGGTGGCGACGCGCCTTCTCATGATCTGAGTATCTCTGGTCAGAACCACCCTTTTCTCTTTCAGGGCAATGTCCACCAGATGGCCATCTTCAATATCGTTGAAGAAGAGGGTATCATAGCCCATCATCCTCAGCCACTTGGCCAGCTTGCCGGCGTTGACATCAACAATGAAGCTCATCTCCATGGCAGCCCTTACAGGGTGACCTTCATCCCTTCTTGTCCCAATGAGATACTGGCACCCAGCTCGCGGGCAACCTCTGCGATCTCCGGTGCAATCTCACTTTCAAGCAAGGGATTCAGATGAATTACTATGGTGGTGGGAATATACCCTTTCATTCTGCGGAAGTCCAGCAGTTCTGCCTTAAGCAACTGGGGAGTGAGGTGGCCGGTTCGTTTGGCCCACTCCTCCATCTTCTGGGGCAGGGTAAGCTCGGTAATGAGCAGATCTGGAGATACATGGTTCCAGCATTCTGAAAGACCCCCGCCTGTGTCTCCGGTGTAGAACAATCGCTTACCTTCGGGGGAGGTCACCTGGAAACCCACGCTGGGTATACTGTGCGACACTGGAATGGCGAGAATGCTGTATCCCTTCACTTCGAAGGGACTATGGGGCTCTATCGTGGCGAGTCGTATCGCTGGCTGGTGCTGGGGCCATTGGCGAAAATCGGGATACATTACACCATCGAGTAGATGGGTGGAGAGGACGTCAAATACAGATGATGTTGAGTAAATGTCTATTGTCCCCTGGTGAGCGATGTTCATGGCTATGAAAGGAATGTCCCTGACATGGTCATAGTGGTAGTGAGTCAGCAAGACGGCGTTCAGCTTCAGTTGGGCTGAAAGGGTCAGGCTAGAGCAGAGGCCGCCGGCATCCAAAGCCAGGATATCATCAACCAGGATTGCCGTAGACCTGGCAGTCTTTGCTTCTGTTGCGTGTGCCCCCAGAATCTGAATCTGCATCGGTTTCAAAAGGTCTAGTTAACGGACTATTCCTTCAGGTTTGCGTAGGAGCGTATGGCTGGTAGACATTGTTCAGCTAGATCCAGCGGCGGCTGCGAAAGAAGAGTAGCATGATGCCAATGACAACAATCATTATAGAGATGATGATGAGGAAGGAAACAAGGCTGCTTTCATTTCCGAATTGGGGCAAGCCAATATTCATCCCATAGACACTGGCCACCAGGGTCAGTGGCATCATTATCGTGGTGATGACAGTGAGAATGCGCATCGTCTCGTTGGTGTGGTGGGAGGAAAGTGAATCGTTGGTGTCTTTCAGCCCTTCGATTATCTCCTTGCACTCATCCAGGGTA
>JBGOWL010000225.1:0-3483 GCA_041478585.1 Dehalococcoidia bacterium
CCAAAATGGTCGACCATTTTGAATCCCGCTGACGTTCCCCTGCAATTATCCCTATGCGACATGATGGTCGAACACTGATCCTACTGTTGCAGCCCGTCATAGCTTGTCAACTAGATCATGGCTCACGGATTTGACATCTTCCACAACTGCGCCATAAGATTCACTCGAATACTCCAGGGCAAGATGAAAGGCGGTGAGAACCGAAAAGATGTGAATCATATGGCATAGGGATATAATAATCATAGTGAATCACGGCGTTTCAGAAAGGGAGGAAATCAACAATGGCATCGTTCAAATGTAAAGACATGGGAATGAAGTGCAAGTTCGAGATCAAGGACGAAAACCAGGAAGAGCTGATGCAAATAGTTGCCCTACACTCTGAGAAAACACACAACATGAAACAACCTCTTCCAGCTGACATGATGGCCAGAATGAGGATAGCAATAAAGAAGTAGGCCAAACTTCAAAAACGATAGAGTTGTTCACCTTTTAATGCGTAAGCATGGAAGGGTAAATATCCCTATGTTCGTCCAGTGGTAAATAAGCACCAGATGAAAAAGCCCCCTGAAGATCAAATCAAGATATACCACGAACCAAAGTTCATCAGACCCACACTGATAGCTGCTTGGCCCGGCATCTCCAATGTGGCCCTCGAAGCAACAAGCTATCTGAAGGAGAAGCTGGGAGCTGAGGAACTCGCCGAAATCGAGTCTTCATCGTTCTTCGAGCTCGGCGGGGTTTTTGTGGAGAAGAATCTGGTACAGCCACCCAGACTGCCTCAGAACAAGTTCTACTATTGGAAAAGAAAAGGAACGGGAAGGGAGACAGAGGGAGACCTGATAATCTTTATCGGCGAGTCACAGCCTACCTCCAAGAGTCGCGAATTCGCCAACAAGATCCTGGACCTCAGTCAAGGGTTCGGTGTAAAGAAGGTGTATACCTTCGCCGCTGCCCTCATTTCACAGTTCACAGAACAGCCGCGGGTTTGGGCAGCAGCCACCGATCCTGAACAGCTAACCGAACTGGAGAAGCAGGGATTGGTACTGAGAGGAGATTTCTACATTGCCGGTATGAATGGTTTGCTCCTGGCAGTGGCCAGGGAAAAGGGTATGAAGGCAACCTGCTTGCTTGGAGAGACTCCTCGATACCTGAGCGAGACGAGGAATCCAATAGCTTCCAAAGCAGTGCTTGAGGTTCTAACCAGACTTCTCAAGGTTGAGATCGATATGCGAGAGCTAGATGAGATGGCGAAGCAAGCCAGCCAACAGATAGACGAACTAATCAAGGAAAGCCGTCGCCAGTTTATCAAGGATTTCACCGTACCTCTCTGGGAGCGCCCCGATGAAGAGGAAAAAGGCTAGTTCCATGTTGGTTGCCTTCTAGACTCCGATCAGAGTCTCTTTGCCACTGCCACTCGAACTTGCTTCACCCGTTCAACCGAATCACAGGTCTTGATAAAGCTAATACATAATGCGTAGAATTGCTCACCCAAAATCCCAGAAAGGAGAGAGACTTGGAGTACTTTCTTAATGAGCAGCAGCAGACACTAAAGAGCCTGGCTAGAAAGATAGCCGAGCAAAGAATACTGCCAGTGCGAGCAGAGCTCGATGAGAAGGAAGAGTTTCCATGGGACCTGATTAAGGAAATAGCCAGTAGTGATTTATTGAGAATATTTGTACCGCAAGAATACCAGGGGTTGGGAGGCGGATGTCTCGATCTTTGCCTGGTGATAGAAGAGCTGTCCCGGGTCTGTGGCGGTGTTGCTATCAGTTATGCTGCCAACGCCCTGGGAGCCCTGCCCCTGATCAATTATGGGAGTGAGGAGCAAAAGAAAAGGTATCTTCCTGATATTGCCAGTGGGAAAAGGCTGACTGCCTTTGCTGTGACCGAATCAACTGCCGGCAGCGATGCCGGCAACATCCGGACATTGGCTACTCGATCGGACGGGTACTATGTGCTGAACGGAGCCAAGCAGTTTATTACCAACGGCGGGGAGGCAGAAATATACTCTGTGGTAGTCATGACCGACCCAGCCAGAGGCAGCCGCGGTGCCAGCGTATTGATAGTGGAAAAGGGAACACCCGGCTTCTCCTTCGGTAAGAAGGAGAAGAAGATGGGCATTCGCGCCTCTTCTACAAGAGAACTGGTCTTCCACGATTGCCGCGTGCCTGAAGAAAACCTGATCGGCAAGGAAGGTCAGGGCTTTATTATCGCCATGAGAACACTGGACCGGTCCCGGCCTGGAGTAGGTGCGCAGGCGGTTGGCATCGCTCAGGGGGCACTGGAGGCGGCAGTGGACTACTCACGCCAACGCATTCAGTTCGGTCATCCCATCTCAGCTATCCAGGCTGTGCAGCATATGCTGGCCGATATGGCCACCAACCTGGAAGCAGCCCGAGCCCTGGTCTATGCTGCGGCCAGAACGCTCGATGCCGGTGCTAAGAGTTTCACCGAGGAAGCAGCCATGGCCAAGCTCTTTGCTTCAGATATGGCTATGAGAGTGACAACCGATGCAGTACAGATACTCGGCGGTGCCGGATACATGCGCGAATACCCCGTCGAAAAGATGATGAGGGATGCCAAAATCACTCAAATATATGAAGGTACCAACCAAGTTGTCAGGAATACCATCGCCCTGGAGTTGTTAAAAAGAAAGGCGCTGCGCCAATGAACATCGTGGTCTGCATGAAGCAGGTACCGTGGGTATTCAAGATAGAGATCGATCCTCAAACCAACACCTTGATCAGAGGTGGGACTGACAACATGATTGGCCCCTTTGACATGAATGCGCTGGAGGAAGGTATCCGCCTGAAGGAGAAACACAGCGGCAAGGTTTACGTCATCAGCATGGGCCCCTCTCAGGTCGAGGAATCGCTGAGAGAAGCTGTCGCTCTTGGAGCAGACGAGGCCATCCTGCTGTGCGACCCCGCTTTCGATGGTTCAGACACATGGGCTACCTCTTATGTCCTCTCTCAAGGCATCAGGAAACTGGATCGGCCCGATATCGTAATCTGCGGCAAACAGACAATAGATGGCGAAACCGGCCAGGTTGGGCCACAGCTAGCTGAAATGCTGCAGCTTCCCTTTGTGTCTTGTGTCAGCAAGATAGAAGAGGTGGCAGGGGGGCACATAACGGTGCAGAGAATGGCCGAGGAGGGCCACCACCTCGTTGAGATGCAGTTGCCCGGGGTAATCAGTGTAGTAAAAGAGATAAACGTGCCCCGATTGCCTTCTCTCCGCGGACTGATGCAATCGAAGAAGGCCAGCATCACTGTTTGGAATACCCAGGAACTGGGCGTGGATGTTGCCAGAGTCGGATTGCAGGGTTCACCAACTCGAATAGTCAGGGTCTTCCGTCCCCAGCGGACTAGCCAGGGTGAGATACTCCAGGGCACCCTGGAAAGCCAGGTAGAACAGCTCATCGAAAAGCTCAAAACAACGAAGGTTTTGTAGAGGTGTGATAGAGGAATATGACCATGACCA
>JBGOWL010000285.1:0-2688 GCA_041478585.1 Dehalococcoidia bacterium
CCCGTAAGTGCCCCGGTCATGGCGATAAGCTCATTCTGGGGACCAAGTGGGTCAGCCCCTTTGGGAACCTCGTGATAGAGATAATGTGTGGCCATGCCAGCCCCTGCCAGATACTTGTCAAACAGACCCTGTGGTATCTCCTCTCTCGAGATCTTGGAATCGGAGAGGTCTACCCTCAGGATTTCTCCGTGAGACCCGAACATGTTGCCTCCTCAGCATTTATTTGGTGTTGTGGCTATCAGCGAGAACCGGTTCACTCTTCACTTCTTTGGCGGCACAAGACTCATGGCATATTCTGCCAGGGCCGTGATGGTCAGGCTGGGGTTGATGCCCGGATTGGCCGGCACCGTGGAGGCATCGACCACATACAAACCGGGATAATTGTGAACCTGGCAATCAAGGTCCACTACGCCCTCTGTGGCATCCCGCCCGAAGGGGCAACCACCCATGATATGAGCAGTAAGTGGAATGTTAAGCAGGGCTTCGCCTATGTTGGCACCAGCCATACCGTTGGTCTTTGCGGCGAGTTTGCGGGTGGTCTCATGGGCCACAGGAAGTCGAGCCGGTGCTGTTTGGTCGGGGTCTAGTTCAGCGACCAGGCCTCGGCGGAAAAGGGTGAAGGCGCTGCGCCCCAGGCGAAGGCGCATAAGGTTGTCCGTAGTCTGCATAACCAGCAGGATGGTGGTTCGAGATGCCCAGCCGGGCAGCGCGTAGGCCCTGAGACAATCGATGGGATGGCGCAAAGCGAACCACAGGAACCTGAGCAGGGTCATGGGTATGCTGCCGGCACTGGCTGCCAACGGCATGGTTATCAGTTTCATAAATGAAGAGCCATCGGGGTAGCGCACCGGCTCGATGTGGGTCACTTCATCGGCCTGGAAGACGGAGGTGATGGCTACTCCCTTGGAATAGTCAACTTTCCTGCTGCGGCTGATGACGCCGTTCAAAGCTTCGTTATTGGTGCGCACCATGTCACCCAAGTGAATTGAGATGTTGGGCAGCATCCTGGTTACATCGCGACAGCGGAAGAGCAATTTCAGGGTGGCCAGGACTCCTCCGGACACCACCACATTACGGGCGCGTACGCGGTGTGACGGCTTAAACAGCCAGCCCGTGGAACTGCGATAGACGACCTCGTAGCGGACTCCATTGGATTGCTGAGGCATCAGGGGATGGATGTCGATGACTTCAGCCTCGGGGCGGATTTGTGCCCCCCATTTCTCGGCGAAGTAGAGATAGTTCTTCATCAGGCTGTTCTTACCGTTGTTGCGGCAGCCCACCATACAAGCACCGCAGAAATTGCAGCCTCGACGTGATGGTCCGTCACCACCAAAGTAGGGATCGGGCATTTCCTGCCCCTCCGGCCCGAAGAAGACTCCCACATTGGTGGGGCGGAAGGTATCAGCCTGCCCCATCTCCGCAGCGATCTCCTTCAAGGCGGTGTCCGCTTCGAGAAGCCTTGGGTTCTGAGCTACTCCAAGCATCCGACGGGCAGTCTCGTAGTGTGGCATCAGGATGCTCTTCCAGTCTGCCAGGTCCCGCCAGGCTGGAGCCGCAAAAAGCCGATCGTCAGGGATTTCCAGAACATTAGCATAACCTAGACTACCCCCACCTACACCAGACCACCGCAGCACCATGACGCCATTCAGGATGCTGATCTGCTGTATGCCAAAACAGCGGATGGCCGGTGCCCAGAGGTACTTGCGGATGTTCCAGTTGCTGCGGGCAAAGTCATTGTCCTCATAGCGCTTGCCGCGCTCCAGAACCAGGACACTGTAGCCCTTCTCGCTGAGCCGCATGGCGGCAACACTGCCACCAAAGCCAGACCCGATGACTACGTAGTCGAAGACTTCTTGCGGTTTACTATTTCCCATGGCCCTGTGATAGGATCCCCTTACGTTGTGCCAGGTATCTCCCGAATAGTCTCACGCTGTTCTTTATACAACCTGGCTTTAATCAAATCAAGTTATGGCATGACGATATGTGCGTATGTATTGACAATAGATTATTTTATTGCTATAATGCTAATAGTTCGCTATGGTCAAAATGTATAGCTCTAAAATATCTATTTAGGGGGTAACCTGAGATGTTATTCAGATCAACAGGACTAGGCAAGACGGAACTCAAGGCCAAGGTGAATGGTATGGTACGTCAGGGTGACTATCTGATCATGCAGGTGGACACCCTTGAGCCGGTGCGCTGGAAGATCCGGGCGGCTATGAGTCTGCCGGATATGTGGACGGTCATAAAGGCCATGATGAGACCTTCCAATCTCAAGATTCTGTTCTCCAGCAAGTGGGCCAAGGAGGCAGAGCATCCCGGCGAATTCTAGGGCGTGTGTTTCTCAGACAGGCAGACATTCCGGCCCGTGTTGGACTAGTGAATATAGCTCAGGCTGGATCGAGAATCGATCCATAATGTATCCGATGGTTGATTTTCTGCTGTCATAGGAAGGAGTGACCGAAATGCAATGGGAGATGATGCTGCTGCTGGTACTGGCGGGACCTTTCGCGGTCTACTGGGTTGTGCGCTACGGACTTACCAGGCTGAGAAAGAGACCTGAAGGGCATGGGGAAGACTAGGAGGTTCGGCACGGTGGCCTTCTGAGTCCCCGTTAGACGGATTCCCCGACTGCTTCCTGTGTAATTTCAGCCTGTTCCTCTTGCTTGACATCGAAGGACCTTTCGG
>JBGOWL010000141.1:0-4909 GCA_041478585.1 Dehalococcoidia bacterium
AGATAATGGTCATGGCGGCCAGTATCGCCCAGCCTTTGCGTGTATCGCCCACCATCTTGCCGAAGGTATAGCACAGCGCCGCAGGGATGAGCAGGAGTGCCAGCATCTCCAGGAAGTTCGAGAGGGGGGTAGGGTTTTCAAAGGGATGCGCCGAGTTGACGTTGAAGAAGCCACCTCCATTCGTACCTAGTTGCTTGATAGCAACCTGAGAAGCAGCCGGGCCAAGCGCCAGGATCTGCTCGCCCATGGTCTGGCCATCAACGTTGTCAATCGACTGTAGAAGTGTCACTTCATGAGAGCCACTTAATGTCTGCACCACACCCTGCGATACCAAGATTAGCGCCAGCACAAAAGCCAGAGGCAGCAGGATGTACAGAATGCTTCGAGTCATGTCAACCCAAAAATTGCCTAACATCTCGGTGGAGTGCCTCATGAAGCCACGTATCACGGCAATCAGTACCGCCATGCCTATAGCTGCAGAGACAAAGTTTTGCACCGTAAGCCCAAGCATCTGGGTCAAATAGCTCATAGTGGTCTCGCCGCTGTAACTCTGCCAGTTGGTGTTGGTGACGAAGCTGGCCGCGGTATTGAAGGTCAGATCAGGTTTGACCGCCCCCAAATGCTGGGGGTTGAGCGGCAGGACTGACTGAAGACGCTGTAGTCCGTAGAGCGCCAGCAGGCCCACAAGACTGAAGAGCAGCACGGCAATGGCATAAGTCTTCCAGTCCATCTCTTCATCAGCATGCAGACCCATAATGCGATAGATGAGACGCTCGACAGGTCCGACTACACGGCCAAAGAACGTGCGCTCACCTGCATAGACGCGCGCCATATAAGCTCCCAGCGGCTTGACGAGCAACAGCAGAACAACCAGGTACAGCCCGATTTGAAGCCATGTAAATGTCATCCGAACCACTCCGGCTTCAGAAGCGCTAAGATGAGATAGACTAATAACCCCAGAGAGATCAAACCTGAAACAATGTAGAGGATACTCATCTCATCACCGCATCAAGCGCTGAAAGATCACCACTAATCCGATCGTCAAGAGGAAAAACAGCACGATAAGGGAGAGAAAGAGCAAGTCATTCATAAATACCCCCTTATGTCGTAGCTTTTTGTATTCTGACAGAATATGACTCAAGGGGGTGTCAAGAAAACGATGTAGGGAGTCAAGAAAGTATCAAGAAATGAACCTCAAAGTAGTCAGACAAAGAGAATCTGCAATGACAAACTGAGACTCCAGGCGAGTGGAGGCATGGGAGAAGAGCTTTCACAAATCCAGCCCCCAGGGAGCGTAAAGCGCTCTACACGTCTTGGGATTTCCTGCAATAGCCGGTTTCAACAAGAGGATGGGGGAAGGCTATTTCCGATAGGCCACGTAGATGTCCGCCTCTATCATGTCGCCGTCTTCATAATAATGATGCACAAAATACAGGTTGCCTTGCCAGTCTAAGGTCGGCTCGCCGGCGAATTGGGACACAATCAACTCCGGCGTTTGCCACTCCCCATTCACTCTCTTGGAGCGAAAAACCGCCGGACTTCCGTTATAGAACCTGTTGAACCACAGCTCCTGTCCATCACCGGTCAGGAACGGCATTCCTTCGTTTGCTTCTGTATTGACCACCGCCACATTCACCGGATTCTGCCACTCTCCATTCACTCTCTCCAACATCCAGATGTCATAGTCTCCCTCGCCTCCATCACGAGAGGAATGATAGTAGAGTTCATCCCCCCAGATGTGGAGTTCACCAACACCGAATTCGGAAGGGAAATCAGCATTGGTCCATTTCTGCCACTCACCATCTTCGCAGTTGGCTGTGAACCAGTGCACCCCGACATAGCCTTCACGAGCAGAACAGAAATACATTTCGTCCCCGGAAATGAAGGTACACCCATCCAGAGACAGTTTTCCCTTGTCTTGCAGCCAGACTCTTTCTGGTTCCTGCCACTGGTCTCCCTCCCAGCGCGATACCCAGATCCCTGTAACGCCGTCCAGCAATTGCTGTTCAGGACGTATGTTGGGGTCTGGAGTGAAAAAGAAATAGAATTCTTGCCTGGATCCCAGAATGAAAGGGGAATCTTCGGCTCCAGCCGTGTTTATCAACCCCGGCAGGGGCACAGGTTCCTGAAATTCATTGGAGTGAAGAATAGGAGGGTAGGAATCCGTTTCGGGCAGCATCTTAATGGCATCAGCAGGTATGGCTTCCTGCCTTGTCAGTGTCGGCTCGGGCTCGGTTGGTTCACCACATCCGCTTGCCACGATGATGCCCAGCATTAAGCACAAGAGCAGTTTCCCAACCATAGTCCTCCGAATTGGCATCTCACGCTCCTCTCTTGAAACAGAATAGGACTTTGACCGCCAGGCCAGGCTCCGCGCTGCCGCCTGCATCACGGATTGTCAGGATATTAATATCTGCTCTGCCACCCGTCAAGCTTCCCGAAGTCATACCTCCGATGTGCCAACCAACTGCAATAACAACTCGAACCAGGCACGAGCTTCACATATCACCTCTAAAGATGATAAGATATGCGCTTGGCATACCGTAGCAGCCAACCAGGCAGGAGAACGCTAGCAGAATCGGGTACAAAAAGAGATCTATGACGGTCAAGGTTGTTACCGATAGCACTTCCGACATCCCCCCCGAAGTATTGAAGGATTTGGACATCGCCGTAGTACCGCTGTATGTCGTATTTGGAGATAAAGCATACCGCGATAGGGTGGATATCGGTGAGGATGAATTCTACCGCAAGCTGGTCACTGATTCCGCCCTGCCCACCACTTCGGTGCCTTCTCCGAAGGATTTCGCCGATGTCTACAACAGGTTGGCCAGGGATACAGACGAAATCATCTCCATACACCTCACTTCGAAGGAGAGTGGCACCTATAACTCAGCACTGCTGGGTAGGGAGCTTGTAGAGAAGAAGTGCCGCATTGAGGTGGTTGACTCACAATCGATCTCCATGGCGTATGGATTGCTGGCCATGGCTGCAGCACAGGAAGCCAGAGCTGGTGCCAGTCTGGCTCAGGTGGCCGAAACGGTACGCCGGTCCATTCCGCGAACGCATATTCTGTTCTTGGTTGATACCCTTAAGTACGTGGTAAGAGGTGGCCGCATCGGCAAAGCTCAGGGAATGCTGGGCACAGTCCTGGGAGTGAAGCCCCTGCTTACCATGCGGGACGGCGATCTGTCTCTGACTGGCATAGCCCGCACACGGACCAAGGCCGTGGAGCGCCTCTACGAATTCGCCAGGGGTTTCCCGCGACTCGTGGATGCGGCTGTACCGTACACTACTAATCGCGAAGATGCGGACAAGCTAGCCAGCCGCATAAGAGCAACCTTCCCCAAGGCGCCTGTCTATGTGACCAGGGTCGGACCAGCCCTGGGAACGCATGCGGGTCCGGATTCTATGGGTATGGTAGTCAGGGAAGGGGAAGATTCCTAGTGCGGTGTCTCTGAGATGTCTTTGCCTGTGCTCCATCCGCCTCAGGTGGATCATTCGGCACCATCCACACGTAATTCCGCACCTATACTATGTCATTCCCGCGAAAGCGGGAATCCAGGTGTCCGATTCCCTGCTTTGGTAACAGTGATCCCACTGCAAGACTATTGCACCACAATGGTGTCTTGGATGGAGTTTTGTGAGAATACCCCCACCCTTTGAGACACCCTGGCAAACTCATTGCCGTAACATTGATTTGGTTTGACAGGCACAGAATAGGGACAAACTATAGGCAAACATCTGGAAGTAGCAGAATGATCTGGCTGAGACGAATCCTCACTATCCCTTTGATTCTTATCTTTGTCATCATATTCATCTCCGTGCTCCTCATTACCCAGTTGAATGGCACCCTGGGCAGTTCCGGCTTCTACAAGGCTCAATTGCGTCGGGCAGATACGTACAACTGGATCTACGATGATTTCATGCCAGTGGCACTGGATGAGGCAGAAGAGAATCAAGGATCAGACCTGCCAATACCCATACGTGCGATTAAGGACGATCTCGTCTCTGTCATCAAGGAGACACTGCCTCCGGATTGGCTCCAGTCTCAGACGGAAAATGCCATCAAGGCCATAGTTCCCTATGTTGTGGGCGACAAGGATAGTTTCAGCATCCACATTCAGCTACGCGACCGCATCGATCTGCTGGCTCCCGCTGTTATTGAAGTCGCCAGCCAACAGGAGATATATGACTACCTGATGTATGAACTGATAAGCAATGCCATCTTGACCAACGTCGGCCAGGCTGTTGATCTGCCTTTCGAGGTCACTATAAGTGAGGGGGAGATTTTCTCCGCTATCACGCAGGTGCTGCCGCCAGAATGGGTGCAGGAGAGACTCTCGGAGGTCATCTACGACCTTGCCGACTACATGAAAGGCGACACCGACCGAGTAGACATAGTAGTCGCTCTCGCGGATAGCAAGACAGCGGCGCTCGACAGAATTACGAGTCTGGCTGACCAGAAACTGCGGACTGCTTTCAATGCGTTGCCAGAGTGCAACCAGGCAGATTTCAACCAGGCGCTGCTGAACCTGCCCCCGGGCAGCCTGCCTGATTGCCGTCCTGCCGGTTTGGATTATGAAGGCTTCAAGAATGCACTGGGCATTGACGTTGCTTCTTCAGTCGATCAGATGATCGGAGATAGAATGCCAGATTCCTGGGTCTACACCGATGCCCAATTGAGGCAATCTCTGGGGGAAGACAACGCTGAGCTACTCGATAAGGCTCGCGACCTGATAGCCAACGGCAATACCATAACCGAAGCGGACCTGAGGGATGCCATCTCTGACGATGGTGATACAGGCCTCCAGACATTTGATGATGTGCGCCACGGGATACATAACGTCAGAACCTGGCTCTGGGCCCTCTGGCTGATTCCCGTCTTGCTGCTCGTCTGCATTGGCCTCCT
>JBGOWL010000129.1:0-5314 GCA_041478585.1 Dehalococcoidia bacterium
CCCTTATTAACCACGTTGTCTGTGTTGGGGATGACGCTGGTGATTCTTTCATTCTTCACCTGGACATCCAGCTGACAGCCTACGCCGCAATAGGGGCAGGTGGTGGTCACCTGGCGGTCTGGAGTGCCCATCCACTTGGCAGACCGCTCCACCAGTGCACCGGTGGGACAGGCATCAACACAGGCACCACAAAATTGACATCCCACGTCCTCGAGAGTCTGGTTAAAAGCAGTGCCCACCAGTGCCTGACTCCCGCGGTAAGTAAAGGCAATTGCTCCTGCCCCTCTCACCTCCTGGCAGACCCTGACACAGCGGCCACAGAGGATGCAGAGATTGTAGTCCCGGTCAAAGAAGGGGCTGTCCCTCTCGATAGGCAATCCTCTATATGTATAAGGAAGGGTTGTTTTCTGGACACCGATGTAGTCGGCAACCGTCTGCAATTCACAGCGCTTGTTCTTGGGGCAAGCCACACAGCGCTCGGTTACTGACACATTGAGCAGGCAGATATCGAGAGGTCCGCAACGCTCTTTGCGATCGCAGTCAAAGCAGGCATGAGGATGTTCACTTAGAATGAGTTCCAGGATATTACGCCTGAGCTGCTGGATCTGCGGTGTATCTGTTTTTACCGCCATTCCTTCAGCCACCGGGGTAGTGCAAGCGGTGGTCAAGCGCCGCATACCTTCGATCTCCACGAGGCAAAGGCGACAGCCGCCGTGGGGAGGCAAGCCGTGATGGTTACATAACGTAGGTACATATATGCCTGCCTCTTGGGCTGCATCAAGCACCGTTTTGCCGCTCCCGACGTTGATCTTCTGACCATTGATGGTCAAGTTGACTGCGTTCATACTCAGGATGTCTCCTCGAAGTTCATTTCTGGGGGAACTACTCTCCCTCTGACCGTTTCTTCTGCTTCTTTTTGGGTGTCACCGGGATAGGCTCTTCAGGCACCTCTATCTTTTCGCCGGAGACCTTCGCTATGGCAGAGAACCGTGGCGGGCAAACATCGATGCAAGCCCCACATCTGGTGCACTTGCTCTGATCGATGATGTGTATCATTCTCTTGCCGCCGACAATGGCCCCCACGGGACAGGCCCGGATGCAGATCCCGCAACCTTCGCACTTGTCGGGCAGGATATAGCACGAGACCAGCTTCTGGCAGGCTCTCGCGGGGCATCTCTTTTCGTAAATATGAGCCTCATACTCCTTGCGGAAATAGCGTAAGGTGGTAAAGACAGGGTTGGGTGCTGTACTTCCCAGGGCACAGAGCGATGCATCCCTGGCTGTCTCGGCCAGCCTCTGAAGCTCTTCAATGTCATCGGGTTTCCCTTCTCCCTCAGTTATGCGCTCCAGAATGCGGAGCATCTGCCTTGTCCCCACCCTGCAGGGCACGCACTTCCCGCATGACTCATTCTGGACAAAGGTGAGGAAGTAGCGTGCCAGGTCCACAACGCAGGTATCCTCGTCCAGGACTATCATGCCGCCTGAGCCCATAATGGAGCCGGCTTTGGTAAGGGATTCATAGTCAACAGGAGAATTGAGGAAATCCGACGATAAACAGCCTCCCGAGGGCCCTCCCGTCTGCACAGCCTTGAAGGCTTTGCCTCCCACGATCCCGCCACCGATACTATTGATAATCTCACCCAAGGTAATACCCAGCGTCACCTCAATCAGTCCAGTACGTTCTACCTTGCCCACCAGAGAAAAGGTCTTGGTTCCTCTGTTGCCATCGGTGCCGTAGCTGGCATACCAGTCGGCGCCATTCTGGAAAATGGCTGCTGCATTGGCCCAGGTCTCTACATTATTGATATTAGTGGGTTTGCTCCATAGTCCGGAGACAGCCGGGAAAGGAGGTCGGCTTCGAGGCATACCCCTCTTGCCCTCAATGGAAGCCATCAGTGCTGTCTCTTCCCCGCAAACAAAAGCTCCTGCGCCCTCCTTGATCTTCAAATGGAAGCTGAAAGCGGAGCCCAGAATGTTGTTCCCCAGAAGGCCGTACTGTTCCATCTGCCCCATGGCAATCCTGAGACGCTTCAAGGCAAGGGGATACTCCGCACGGCAGTAGAGGTAACCCTCACTTGCCCCCATAGCGTAGGCCCCGATGAGCATTCCCTCCAGAACCGAATGTGGATCACCTTCCAGTAAGGAACGGTTCATGAAGGCGCCCGGGTCACCTTCGTCGGCATTACAGATGATGTATTTCTCTCTGCCGGGTGATTTGCGGCAGAAGTCCCACTTCTGCCCAGTAGGAAAACCAGCCCCTCCCCTGCCACGCAGGCCGGATTTCTTCATCTCCCCGATAACTTCATCGGGGGTCATCTGAAGGGCCTTCGTCAGACCGCTGTAGCCTCCGTTGGCAATGTAGTGTCTGATGTTCTCCGGGTCTATCAGGCCACAATGGCGCAGTACTATACGCACCTGGGGTTTCAAAACGGGCAGCTCAAAGAGGGAGGGAATGCTTCCTGCTGGGCCGTCTCCCAGAGTTCCCAGAGCCAGGTCGGAGCAGGGATTGCCGTTCACCAGGTGTTCTTCAATTAACCGGGGGACCAATTCAGGGGTTACGCTGCCGTAGGAGACACGAGCTTGCCCCGGTCTAACAATATCTACCATAGGCTCGGAGTAGCACAGGCCAATGCAGCCAACCTGCGTGATGATGGCTTCAATACCCCTTTGGGCCAGTTCCTTCTCGATTGCCATCAGCACTTCTTCAGCCCCTGCGGCCATGCCGCACGTGGCGGTGCCAACAAAAATACGAGGCTTCTGGCTATGCTCCAGTGCCTCCCATTCTGCTGTAGCTTCACGGCGTATGTCTTCGAAAGTCTTCGTCTGAGTCATAGGCTTCTCCCTAGTTAAGAAGGAGGCACTGCGGGCTATTGATATTTGGCAATAATCTCCTTCACCTTGCTGGTAGTCAGACGCCCATACACTTTGTCATCGATTACCAGCACTGGCGCCAGGGCACAGGAACCAAAACAAGCCACTCTGTCCAGGCCGAATTTGTAGTCCTTGGTGGTGCCACCAGATTTGACATCCAGCTCCCTTTCAATTGTCCCCATGATCTGTGTCCCGCCTCGCACGTGGCAAGCCGTGCCCAGACAAACCTTGATGGCATGATCGCCGGGGCGGGTGAAACGAAATTGGGCATAGAAAGTGGCTACCCCGAAGATCTCGCTCTCAGAGACTTTGAAGAACTTGGCGATTTGAGCGATTGTCTCTCTTGGAAGGTAGCCAAATGTTTCTTGGACCTTTTGTAGTAGAGGGATAACCGCTCCGCTCTGCCCTTCAAACGGAGTGAGCAATCCCTGCAATCGTTCCTGCAATAAATTACCTCCCCTAGGCATCAGTATTCTAACATCCGTAAGTGTGACTTTTCAAATCGATTCAAACAAAAGTTGCCAAAACTTTTTGACTAGGGTACAATACACACCCGAAGCTAGGGAGTAATGCGGACCAGATTGGCACCGGACCACAGGCACGGAAACAAGGGAAGCCGAAGGGTGACAATATAAAGAAGTAGCTGCCTCGCTAGAGGCTTGGGCTACTTCTTTTTCTGTTGCTCTCCTCCTGACACAGATATCGCATTGCGGCTAACTTCCTGGAATTGTGTTTTTCAATAGTGAAAAGGGGGAGTCCGGGCTGGGCCTGATAGTCCAAGGTCAATGCCCTGTTCAAAGAATAATCATGCCGAAGGGACTTCTTCAAGCTATCGGGGGCGGCCACTGCGGGTGGCCTTCTGATCTACAAAGCCATTGATGCAAAGCCAGCCTCTGCTGACGCATCTATGGTGGTCGATCTGCATAAGCCCATCGGTGAAGGGTACACCATCTGCCCCTACGATGGCTCGGGTTGCGGGTTTTTTGTTGCCGCCCAGGATGGCAAGGTGGTCAATATTGAGGGCGATCCCGATCACCCCGTTAATCGCGGGGCCGCCTGCGCCAAGGGGGCTTCCATGCGCCAGCTCAGCGCGGACAATGAGGGACGGCTGCAGAAACCTCGCTACCGCAAAGCCGGCGGTGCCGAGGCGCTGTCGGATGTGGTCAATCAGGGAGTGTGGCGGCAGAGAATCTGCCCTATCTGCGGAGGGAAACCGGATTTCGCCTTCCTGGACAAAGAGAGGGGAGGGCGGTGGCTTTTGTGTTCCCGCTGTGACATGGAGTGGCTCTTCCAGCGATTGCAGTGTCCATATTGTGGCACACAGGGCCAGAAAGCTCTTTCGTACTTCACCAATGATCAGGGCTTGTATCGCCTCTACACCTGCGAGGAATGCCGGAGCCATATCAAGGCCATTGACCTGCGGAAAACCCAGGCCGAAGCCTTGCTGCCCCTGGAGAGGATTCTTACTGCCGACCTTGACAGACAGGCTGTGGGAGCAGGGTACAAGGCTGGCTAGCGTTTGACAGTCAGAGTCAAACGAACTTAGAATGTCTATGAAAACGAGAGTTTTGGTGGAAGTGCCTCCACCAAGGGCGAAGACAAGGAACCGGATTCTTGAAATCCGTCTGGCGTGAACAAAGGCACAGGAGGTAGTCTATGAGGCTTGGTGGGCTGGAGATTGCTCTCATTGTAGTGGCCGTCGTGTTGATCTTCGGCGTAGGCAAGCTGGGGCAGCTCGGTGGTGCTCTGGGCAAAAGCATACGCGAGTTCCACAAGGAGAAAGACAAGGATGAGGAACCTGCCCGGGCAATTGAGTCCAGGGGCGAAAAGCCGGTTGCTCAGTTGGAGACAAGCACTGGGAAAGAAAAGTTCTGTCCCAACTGTGGTAACAGGATGTCCGGAAATGCCAAGTTCTGTATGGGGTGTGGGGCAAAGGTAGGGAACTACGTATCCTGATCAGCGCAGAGATGAAAGACCTCAGCATCATCCTGCACTCTGAGGATAGATAAAGACCAACAGGCTGTAATCCTCTCCCTCCTGAATCTGTTGACTTGACCAAGGCAACGCTAAAGGCCAAACCATTTTTCATTGCAGCGAGGTAGGATGGATTTTTTGAGCGTAGGCCCTTTTGAGCTCATCTTAATCCTGATTGTTTTCTTCATATTCGTCGGTCCGGCAAAACTGCCCGAGATCGCCGGCATGATAGGGAAGGGTATGCGCAAGTTCAGAGAGGCATCTGCGGAACTGAACAGGGGACTGAAGGACATGGCCGACGAGGTCAAGGAGGCGGGTAGTGAGCTGGGCAAGGACGTGGGCGAGACTGCAAAGCCCGGCACGGGATTGACCAAGGACCTTCAGGAGGTGTCCAGGGAAATACAGGGAATGGTGAGAGAGGCAGGCGATTCTGTGAAGTCTGCCAAACGACCAACCAGGAGCGCTGCAA
>JBGOWL010000255.1:0-3035 GCA_041478585.1 Dehalococcoidia bacterium
CACTCAAACGGCCGGGTTTGGTGAGGATCTCAGTCGGCACTGCCACCTTGCCGATGTCATGAAGCAGGCCAGCCATGCGGAGAACGTCAATCTGCTCATGCGAAAAGCCCATCTCCCTGGCTATGGCACAGGCAAGCTGCGCTACTCGTCGCTGGTGGCCGGCAGTGAAGGGGTCTCTCCACTCCACTGTGGCTGTTACGGCCTGAATGGTCCCCTCCATGGTCCTCTGGAGCTTCTCCAGGGTTTGCTCAAGTCTCTTCTTTGCCCGATGACGTTCGGTGACATCTCTGTTAATACCGCGATAGCCGAGGAGCTTTCCCTGGTCGTCAAAGAAGGGAACCCCACTGGTCTCCAATGCGACCGGATGACCGTTCTTATGGAGGGAGAAGGTTTCCAGTAAGTTGAAGGGCTGTTTCGAAGTGCCCGTAGAGCTCATGATCTGGAGAAAGCGTTCTTTCGTCTCCCCCTGGACCATGAAGTCAAGGGCATTCTGGCCGATCACCTCTCCAGGTTCATAGCCCAGCATACTGCGTATTCCAGGGCTGACATAGCTGTACACCCCCGTGGCATCGGTTTCCCAGACGATGTCGCTGGTGGATTCCACCAGTCCACGGAAGCGCTCCTCGCTCCGGCGCAAGTCTTTCACCGCCTGCCGGCGCTCAGTGACATCTTGCAGCACCCCCATGATGGCGACGGGACGGCCATGCTGATCACGGAGAAAGCTCACTTTGGTGGACGCCCAGACCGTGGAGCCATCTTTGCGGATGAACTCCAGGTCCAGCGGCTTTGAAGAGAAGACACTGTCCTGCTCCTCTCTCCCTGCTGCCATGGCTGCGGCAAAGACATTAGAGGCAACCTCGAGGGAGGCGGGAGTGAGGCTATCAACCGGGTTGCGGGTCATGGACTCCTCGACGCTGTAGCCCTGTAGATTCTCGACGGATGGGCTCATATAGGTGGGCCGTAGATTCATATCGGTGACCCAGATGACATCGGAGATGTTCTCCGCCAGCAGGCGATAGCGTTTTTCGCTGTCTCTCAGAGCCTCCTGTGCCTTCCTGGGGATGGTGATGTCGTGCAGCACCCCCATCATCTCGACAATGCGCCCCTCAGCATTGCGAATGAAGCTCAATGTGGTAGTCACCCAGACCGTGGAGCCATCTTTGCGGATCATCTCCAGTTCCAGCGGTTTCGAGCCGAAGGCCTCCTGTTTATCTGGTTTTGCCATGGCCATCATTTTCTCGAGGACCTCAGCGGCTGCCTTCAAAGAGGCAGGGGTCAGGCTTTCTGCCATCCCCCGACTCATGGCTTCTTCTATGCTGTAGCCGGTCAGCCCGGTGTAGGAGGGGCTGAGGTAGGTTGGCCGCAGCTTCGTGTCCGTTACCCAGATAGCGTCGGAGATGTTCTCGGCCAGCAGGCGATAGCGTTTCTCGCTGTCTCTCAGAGACTCCTGTGCCTCTTCACGCTCAGTGATATCGCGTGAAACACCCAAATAGGCGTTGATCTTGCCTTCTGCATCGCGGAGATAGCTGATGTTGGTCTCCACCGAGACGGTGGAGCCATCTTTGCATGTAAGCTCCATCTCTAAAGTGATGATACGATCTGGATCATATTGCCCTGAGCGTTCTTTGATATCTTCCTCAGCCATGATACGCATGGTGGTCTCAACGGATTGAGGTGTCATGTTCTCTTCCAGCGTTTGGGCCATAGCCTCCTCAACGGTATAACCTCGCAGACGTGTTACCGAGGGGCTGATGTAGGTGTATTTCATGGTTGTCGCATCGATGGTCCATATCACGTCTGACAGGTTCTCGGCCAGCAGGCGATAGCGTTCTTCACTGTCCTTTAGGGCATTCTCTGCCTGCTTGCGCTTGGTGATGTCGCGGGCGATACCCAGCACCAGTTCCTGTCCCTTGATCTTCACCGGGAGGGTATTGATTTCGACGTTAACCTTGGTACCATCTTTACGGGTCAAAACGAACTCATCCGGTCCGGTGGGCAGCCCCTGCGCGTTCTGAGTTAACAGCGCTGCTCCCTTGGCCACCTGATCGTCAGACAGCAGATTCAGTTCCTGGAAGTTTTTGCCGATCAGTTCCTCTTTCTTGTAGCCGGTGATCTCTTCAGCGGCCCGATTCCCGTCAATGAAGGTGCTTTCGAGGGACCTCAAATAGTAGGCATCTGGCGCGAAATCGAAGAGAATCCTCAGCCGCTCCTCTGATTCTGTCGAAGAATCCTCTGCCTGTTTGCGCTCGGTAATATCCCGGATGGATACCAACCTCTCAGTCCCCGGTAGTGCATCCTCTGCCGTTTCGGAATCCAAGAGTGTCAGAACCTGCCATCTATTCTGCCTCCTTACCAGAGCAAAGCGATGGTTGGCGATTACATCCAAAGCTTCGGTGATGCCCCACCTGGCCAACGGGTAGGAACAAAGGGATATGACGGGTTGTCCGTCCATGGATTTGCTGACCTGTGCCTCATAAGAGGCGGAGCTCTTCCCGTTCTTCTTGTCCAGCCAGGATACATTAACGGCAATCCTGACACCATCATAGTGTCTGGCCAGGGCTTGACTGACTTTGCCTCCTTGGGCACTGAGGACGGGTGGCAGGTTGAAGAACTCATCCTTGAGATACCATCTGACATCGGCTATCTCTATTTGTCCCGGTGCATGATATAGCCGGTGGAAATCAGGTACAGCGTTTCTCATGGCTTCCTCGGCGTCCCGTTCACCAAAAAGGCCTGCCGTAATCCACAGGCAGAACTCATTATTATCCAATCCGGCCCTGAAATAGGGCACCAGAATATCAAGCAATTCCTCTTTTGTGCGGTAAAAGTGACAGAGGTGGGTGCCCCAGGGCAGATCACCCAGGACATCGATACCCGATCGTCTGGCTTGTCCCTGTGCAGTATTGGCCTTCATCTTTTCTTAGTCTCTCATCCGTTGTTCCAAGAACTGAGCCGTTGGTGCGAACCTGCTGCGAGCCAGGTATGCCAGGATGCCAGCTACCATAGCTGCAGCAATGCCTACATATATAGAAGGG
>JBGOWL010000218.1:0-3668 GCA_041478585.1 Dehalococcoidia bacterium
CAGCATGCCCCCCCGTTCCCAGAGTGCAGTCAATATAGCGAGCCCCGGGTCTGACATTCAGCAACTCGATGGCGGTTTGAAGGAGAACAGGCACATGTATGGCTTCGGGCTGTGGCTGTTTCAGCAGCCTTCTTCTGTGCCTTCGCTGGTTTTTCAATCCTGACTCCCTGGCGGCCTGCTTTTGGGTTTTCCGGTGTTCCCCCTTTATCCCATAAGTTGTCCTCTCCGTCAATGCTTGGATTCTGTGCTTCAGGCAATGGAATCCCGCAGTAACCATTGCGAGAACCAGTGTGGAGTGACTATAATCAGTCAATGCAGGTGCATCAGATACACCCGTGGCAGGTGACGGCGGCCCAGGCTCAGTCAATTCAGCGCAGCCTGGCAGGAAAGATATCCAGGAAGGATGAGATGACGTCACCAAGGTTGGTAGCTGGTGTAGATATCTCTTCAACTCGTGCCGACGGGATGGCTACCGGAGCGGTGGTTGTTCTGGCCTATCCCGAGTTGACGGTGGTAGAAAAAGGGGTGGCGGAGCGAAAAGTTGACTTTCCCTACGTACCCGGGCTGCTGTCTTTCCGTGAGGCGCCGTTGATCTTAGCTGCGTGTGAGAAGTTGGCCTCAACCCCAGATCTGATTCTAGTCGACGGACAGGGCATTGCCCATCCAAGGCGACTTGGCCTTGCCTCCCATATTGGCCTGCTGCTGGATGTGCCTACCATCGGCTGCGCCAAGTCTCTCCTTTGTGGGAATCATGGATCCGTAGGGGACAAGGCTGGCAGTTTTGTGGAGATAGATGATAATGGTGAGGTCATCGGTGCAGTGCTGCGCACGAAAACGGGGGTGCGGCCGCTCTATATCTCCATCGGACATAAGGTTGATCTGGCATCGGCAGTATCCTGGGTGATGAAGTGCTGCCGAGGCTACCGGATGCCTGAGCCGACTCGTCTGGCTCATCTGACTGCTGCTGAACGCCCGGTCAGCGCAACCATCACAAGCATTGAGAAATGGCGGGCCAGATCCATCTGAACAGATGGGTACTTGTGTTGCCTATTCTGGAGTTTAGGAGGAAACATAGGACATGCAAAGTGAGAAAGACAGGCTGGAAGATCTGCAAAGGCGAATTTCTGCCATGATGGTGCGTCTTTGACGTACCTGAGAAGGAAAAGGAAATCACTGAAATAGAGAAGAAGTCGGGCGAGCCCGATTTCTGGGAGAATCAGGCCCAGGCTAATCAGTCTATGCGGCGACTCAGCGCCCTTAAGGAGGAGACGGAGACCTGGCGTGGACTGGAACTTCGGGCAAATGAACTGATGGAGATAGTTGATATCTCTCTTCAGGAAGAAGATGCGTCTCTGGAGGGGGAAGTCCGGTCTGAAGTCGACAGGATATCCTCCGACCTGGATAGGCTTGATTTTGAACTGCTTCTCGGTGGTGAGTATGACCGGAGAGACGCTCTGATCGGTGTCCATGCGGGTGCCGGGGGGACCGAGTCGCAGGACTGGGCGGAGATGATGTTGCGGATGTATCTCAGATGGGCAGAAAGGCGGGGCTATCGTGCCGAGGTTCTGGACACCTCGCCCGGAGAAGAAGCAGGGATAAAGAGTGCCATGCTGGAGATCAGCGGTGTTCATGCGTATGGTTATCTCAGGTCGGAGCATGGTGTGCACCGACTGGTTCGCCTTTCCCCCTTTGATGCTGATCATGCCCGTCACACCTCATTCGCTTTGGTAGAGGTGCTGCCAGAGGTGGAGCAAGCCATGGAGGTAAAGATAAATCCTGATGATCTAAGAATAGACACCTTCAGGTCAAGTGGCCCGGGTGGTCAGAATATGCAGAAGACAAGCTCGGCAGTTCGGATAACGCATATCCCGACCGGGTTGATATCCACTTGCCAGAGCCAGCGTTCTCAGCGTCAGAACAAGGAGGTAGCCCTCAAGGTGCTTCAGGCCCGCCTGCTGGAGCTGGAGTGGAAGAGAAAGGCCGAGGAGAGAGACAAGCTCAAGGGCGAGCATGTTGCAGCGGCCTGGGGAAACCAGATACGAAGCTATGTCCTCCATCCCTACAAAATGGTGAAGGATCACCGGACTGGATTTGAAACCGGCAATGCGTCAGCGGTCCTGGATGGTGACCTGGATGAGGTTATGGAGGTCTATCTAAGGTCACAGATAGGCAAGGGGAAGTGAGAAAGTCCTTCACTGTCCATGATTTGCCTCCTGCGGAGCGTCCCAGGGAAAGGCTTCTTCAGTTGGGGCCTGAAGCCCTCTCCGTACATGAGCTGTTGGCGCTGATCCTCGGCCGGGGGATCAGGGGCGAGTCTGTCATGATTACGGCGCAGCAGTTGCTGAGCAGGTTCGGCGATTTGCAGAGTATCGCTGGCAGTTCGATCGAGGAGCTATGCCAGGTCAAGGGTATAGGTCTGGCCAAGGCGAGTCAGATAACGGCTGCCTTTGAACTGGGTAGAAGGCTGGAGAGCTACCCTGAGAAAGGCAAGGCCATTGTCAAAAGCCCCGAGAACGTGCTGAATGAGGTGAGAAGCAGGCTGAAGGGCAGAAAGAAGGAGCACTTCTTGACTCTCTTCCTGGATATCAGAAACCAGGTATTAGGAGTGGCATCGGTTTCTGTGGGCAGCCTTGATTCCAGCCTGGCTCATCCCCGTGAAGTATTCAAGGAGGCGATTTCGGCCAATGCTGCTTCGGTCATCTTTGTTCATAATCATCCTTCCGGGGACCCTCAGCCCTCCGAAGATGACATAAAGCTGACCAGGCGGCTGGTTGAAGCCGGTAACATTGTGGGCATAGAGGTTCTGGATCATGTTATTGTGGCTGATAAGGTATGTGCCAGCCTCAAGGGTATGAAGCTAATCTAGACAGTAAAGGAATATGACGGAGAAGCGGACAGGTATCAGATTCACCAAATTGCAGGCCACGGGGAATGACTTCATACTGATAGACACGATCGGTTCTCCTGGGTTGCACCAGGATTGGGCAGATCTAGCCAGGGCCATGTGCCATCGCCGCTTCGGGGTTGGAAGCGATGGCTTGATACTGCTGTCGGAATCAGATGTAGCAGATTTCCGCATGCGGATGTTCAATCCTGATGGCTCTGAAGCTGAGGTTTGTGGTAACGGCCTGAGGTGCTTTGCCAGATATGTTGTCGACAGCGAGTTGGCTCACAGGGACAATGAAGTAACCATTGAGACGGCGGCTGGCGTTAAGAGGGTTGAGCCAGGCGATGGCGGCAGCCGGTTCCGGGTGGATATGGGAATGCCGAAATTCAGGGCTGAGGAAATCCCGCTGGCGGCCAGGGTGGACAGAGTACCAATCGTGGACTACAAGGTTAGTGCAGGAGGCAGGGAGTTGCTGTTGACCTTCGTTTCCATGGGGAACCCCCATGGTGTCTGCTTCGTGGATGATGTGGATAGTTTCCCACTGTATGAGATGGGCCCGATTGTGGAGCATCACAAGCTGTTTCCCCGCCGTTTGAATTTCGAGATAGCGCGGGTGGTATCACGTAAGGAGGTGAGGGCCCGGGTGTGGGAGCGTGGGGCCGGGGAGACTCTACCCTGCGGCACAGGCGCCTGTGCTGTGGCTGTTGCAGCCCGACTGCATGGCTACGTAGATAGCCCGGTTGATGTGATTTTGCCCGGGGGCAGACTGGCCATAGAGTGG
>JBGOWL010000226.1:0-3471 GCA_041478585.1 Dehalococcoidia bacterium
AGCGATTTCGGGTCTTGCGCCCTCGAAAGCCACTTCCTCGTGACCGATCAGCAGGCCAGCCCCAACGAGAGCCTTGTGGAGACCGGAACCCATGAAGTGGTCATAGTCTTCTCTGTAGGTGGCATTTATCTGCCGATAAATCGAACCGTCCTGCCGGAAGACAAACCCGCTTGGATCACGAAAGGAAGCTGGATCAATGCTGCTGGTCTTGAGGTTTTTCATGGCGTTTGAATCTGGAGAACAGCCTGCCAAAAAAAGATTTGATTTGGCCCCAGAACAGCTTGACTGCCACCAGCGCGCCCACCAGGGCGCCAAGTACAGCCTGAAGAATTATGCTGCCTGTTCCTGCATCCAGGTAAGCAGGAACATTCTGGTGAATGGCTATGAAGAAAACAGCTGGCGCAATGGAAGCCGATATCAAGCCCGCAGAACGTTTCATGTACGTACCCCCTACTTCATACGCAATCTGCTACGCATATAAGAGACCCGACTGCAATCCAGAACTCTCTATATGGCGACTGTGAGTGTATCGGGGTCGTGGCTATCTGTCAAGCAACTGTGGCTTCTGCACTTATTCACTTTACCTTTGTCCGGCGGGTGATATCCAGGATTTGCCTTTTGACGGCACAAGTGATATAACTTTTACTCAGCAAACTAGAACCGAATATTCGATGCAGGGGTGCCCGAGCATGAGCGAGGGCTTAAATCAGAAAGCAAGACCGGTGGAAATCCGGCACAGTCCCGCCTACTGTGAAAGTCAGAACGCTGGCCCCTGGTAAGAAGCCCAGGTCGAAGCAAAACAAGCTGCTGGGCTGATCGGATACCTCCGCGGAGAAAGGGGGAGCAGTAGTGACAAGAGCACCATAGAAGCCCCTAGCTCTGCCAGGCGATGGGGTTTTTCTTATGCCCCTATCATCGGCTGAGCCGTTGCCTCGCGTATTGCTCTCATGGCGTGTCGCCGTGCCATGACTCCGATTCGTTGGTTGCATGCACGCGCCATGTCATGAGACAGAATCTGCCCTATTCTGCACTAGTTTTGTCTAAGGAGGTTCACTCGGTGAGAAAACTCACTCTATTATTTGCTATTCTGCTTTGCCTGGGTCTGGTGTTCTCGTCACTGGCCGGATGCATTGAGTCGGCTGAAACAGCGAACGTACTGGTTGACGACCTGGGCAGGCCAGTACGCATCGAAGAGCCTGCACAGACGATTGTCTCTCTGGGCCCCAGCATTACGGAGATTCTCTTCGCCCTCGATGTGGGTGACAGGGTAGTAGGGGTAACCGACTATTGTGACTACCCTGAGGAAGCCCAGTCCATAGTGAAAGTGGGAGCTCCCTTCCCCGGGTTCAGTGCTGAAACCATCCTCGACCTGCAACCTGACCTTGTCCTGTCCCTGGTTGGAACTGTGGTACAGCAGATGGAAAACGCCGGAGTTACCGTAGTAGTGCTGAACCCAACGAATATACAAGGCATCTACTGGGATATCGAGCTGGTAGGTCAACTCACCGGCAAGGAGAAGGAGGCGGAGACACTGGTAAACAGTATGAAGAAGAGAGTGGAGGATGTGGTGGCCAGGACCAGTATGGCGACTGCCAAACCCACTGTTTTCTATGAGGTTGATGGGAGCTGGAATGAGAATAAGCCATGGACAACAGGGTATGCCACTTTCCAGGATAATCTCATCAATCTGGCTGGTGGAGTGAATATCGCCGCTGGCAGATCAGGCTGGTACGAGATGAGCATCGAGGAGATTCTCAATGTTGATCCAGACGTTATCATTCTGGAGGATTACCAGTTCGGCGTTACTCCTGAAGCGGTGATGGCTCGTTCTGCTTGGCAGGGACTGGGAGCAGTCACAGATGGCAGGGTTTATCCCATAGAGGATCCGAATCTGACCTCTCGTCAGGGGCCGCGCATTGTGGATGGTCTGGAGATGCTGGCCAGGATGATCCATCCGGAGTTGTTTGGTGAATAGGTTTCGAGAATTGAAGGGTAATCGCCATACAGTTGTTTTGATGACACTCGTAGGCTTTCTCGCCTTGTCTATGCTGACAGCTACTATTCTGGGAAAGGTCGGCATGCCATTGGCAGACATAGCCAAGATGTTTCTCAATAAGCTGGCCGTCTTCGATTTTAAGCCTACCTGGAGAGCGGTAGACGAGACGATCCTTTTCCAGGTGAGATTGCCCCGGGTAGTCGGCGGGGCTTTGGTGGGGGGAGCCCTGGCCACGGCGGGGGTGCTTTTTCAAGGTTTATTCCGTAACCCTATGGCCGATCCCTACATCATTGGCACCTCCGCAGGTGCAGCCCTGGGGGCCACCATAGCCATGATGTTGCCTGTCGGTCTGGCCTTTCTCGGCTTTGGGTTAGTGCCGATCCTGGCCTTCGTGGGAGCTCTGCTTACCGTTCTGCTGGTCTATCGCCTTGCCCGCGTGGGAGGCAAGACGCCTATTGTCAGTATGCTTCTGGCCGGATTCGTCATCAGCGGCATGCTGACTGCATTGATGTTCCTCCTCATAACGCTCAGCGACGATCTCCATCCCCGTATCCAGTCTGTCTACATGTTCCTCATGGGCGGTGTATCGGTGACCGGATGGCAACAACTGGCGGTGATCGCCCCCCTGGTGCTGGGGGGGGTTCTGGCCGCTCGATTGCTGGCATTCCGTCTCAATGCCTTCTCGTTGGGTGAGGAAGGCGCGGCCTACGTTGGCGTTGAGGTGGAGCGGGACAAGATGATCATCCTGGCTTTGGGGTCGGCCTTGACTGCCGCGGCAGTCTCCATCAGCGGCCTCATTGGATTCGTGGGCCTGGTAGTTCCTCATGCGGTGAGGCTGGTGCTGGGTCCTGAACACAGGCTGTTGATTCCAGCCTCGGCCGCCGTCGGTGCCGCTTTCGTGGTCATCGCTGACCTCCTGGCCCGAACCATTATTTCGTCAGGGGAGCTGCCAGTAGGCATCATTACCGCTCTAATAGGTGCGCCCTTCTTCATCTACCTGCTCCGACGCACCAGAAAGGAGTACGCCTTCTAGCCATGATAGCCGTTCGGATGGAACACGTCTCGTTTACCTACGGTGATAGGTTTGAGCTACGGCATGTCAATCTCTCGGCAAACGAGGGAGAGATGGTTGGCTTGATTGGCCCCAATGGGTCCGGCAAGAGCACTCTCCTCAAGCTCATCAGTGGCGTCTTGCCTGCCCTCGAAGGAGAGATCCACCTCGACGGATTGAACCTGCGCCACGCCAAGCGAAAGGCAGTGAGCCAGAGGGTGGCCGTGGTACCACAGCAGTTTCATATGCCCTTTGCCTTTCGGACGGAGGAAGTAGTCATGCTGGGGCGCACGCCGTTCCTCAGGGGCTTCTCTGACGGGGACATGAAGGACCATGCTATCGTCGGTCAGGCCATGGAGTCGGTTGGCGTCAGGCATCTGAAGGGGAGGTTCTTCAACGAGTTGAGCGGCGGCGAGCGGCAGAA
>JBGOWL010000033.1:0-9655 GCA_041478585.1 Dehalococcoidia bacterium
GCTATCGTCAGACAACGCCGTGCCTGCTGGAGCACTGTTGGACCGGAGGGCATTACTTTGACTCCTTTTCCGTGAGGGCCACGAAGGCATCTTCGAGGGTGGGGGCGAGTATGTTGAGAGATACTATCTTCAAGCTGTTGACACCCGAAAAATTCACCACCGATGCCACCAGCTCTCCGGGGTCAGCAGTGTAAAGCCTGTACTTGTCACCCAGTTTCTTTACAGAGTTTACGCCGGAGAGCTTCGCCAGAGTCTCGATGCTGGCCTCACCGTTGAAACTGACCTCAACGGAATGGACGCCTCCCGTGGCCAGCCTGATCTTTTCGGGGGCATCAATGACCACTATCTTTCCCTGGTTGATAACAGCCACCCTGTGGCACAACTGGTTCGCTTCATCCATGTCGTGAGTGGTGAGAAATATGGTCTTACCCCTGGCATTGAGCTCCTGGAGCAGACCCTTGATCAGACGGGCACTCTGTACATCCAGACCGGAGGTCGGCTCATCGAGAAACAAGAGCTGGGGGTCACTGATGAGGGCCATGCACAGGATCAGGCGCTGCTTCATCCCCTTGGAGTATCCCTTGACGAGGTCGTCTTTTCGAGGCTCAAGCCCCATCTTCTGCAGCAGACCTGCACCTCTTTCTCGTGCCTCCCCAGTTCGTACGCCGTAAAGCTGGGCCACCAGCATCAGGTTATTCCAACCTGACAGGTCAGTGTAGGCGTTGGCCATTTCAGGAAGCACTCCTGACATCTGCTTGGCTCCCAGGCTACCGGCCTTGTAACCGAGAATCGAAGCTCTCCCTGCGTCAGCTCGTATGATGCCGGTCAACATCCTGACTGTAGTAGTCTTGCCAGCACCGTTAGGTCCTAGGAACCCAAACAGTTCCCCTTGCTTCACTTTGAAGCTGACATGATCGACAGCCAGCAACTTCCCATAATGCTTGGTGAGGTTATCAACCTCTATGGCAAGGCCGTGGTCTGATTCCGTGCTAGTCACAACCTAGGCCGCTTTCCTGAGTTCAGCTAGGCGTTCTTCTGCCCCCTTGACCTCTGCGCGGAGTTCAGCCAGATATTCCTCCAGTTCGGCAATGATCTCCTCTCTGGTAGGAAATCGACGTAGTCCATGGCCGGGGATACAGCAGCCCCGGACATTGTGCCCCGGTTTCTGTCTAATGTGATTGCCTGAATGCCCACAGCCACAATCAATCTGATCACACATCTTGTTTCCTCCTATCTGGACAATCGTCTTGACATCCTTGTGCCTTGCCCGACTCGGCCATACTCAATGTTGCTGACACGAGCTCTCGGCAACTCTCCAAGCGCTCGCGGTTGATGTAGTAGTGGATGTGGTAGCCTCGTCTCTCCCCCTTCACCAGCCCGATGGCCTTCAGCACCCGCAGGTGCTGGGAAATGGCCGGCTGGCTCACCCCCAGGAGACAGGCCAGGGCTTTGACGCAGAGGGCATCGGGGAAATGCTGGCGACAGAGCAACTTCACCAGCTTAAGGCGAGTGGGGTCGGCCAGCGCGCTGAACACGGCTGCCTGTTGTTCAGCCTCCCGTTGCATTGCCTCTTCTGGAATCTTCATAAGTATTTGCTAATATACTTATTCTAATCACGCAAGAAAACGGCTGTCAAGGGCATCGACAATGTAGCTCCCCGCAAAATACGGTACCGTGTAACATAATCCGTGCCTGGACCGCAAGATTTTTCGGCGTTTCGCGGGAAGCTCATAATGTAGGGGGCACAGCATGTTGTGCCCCCTACACAGAGAGAGGGGCGACACCTAGTATCCAAGCTGCTATAATGATGGCCCTAGGGAATCCTGGGACTTCTTCATGACTAGGTGTCAGTCTTGGCATGTCTTCAACCGGGTTGATGTTCTCCTCATTTTTGTTCCCATCTCAGCTATCTCATACTACCTACACGTGAATAGCATAGCCGTATTCACAACCGCCGCACTTTCTATCGTGGCTCTCACCCGCCTTCTTGCCACCTCTACTGGCATCATTGCTACCCAGGTGTCTAACACTGCCTCGGCCCTTATCAACGCTACCTTCGGCAATGCGCTGGAGCTTTTCATCGCTATATTCGCTCTGCACCGTGGTCTTGTTGCTATGGTCAAAGCTTCCATTGTTGGTTCGATCATCATTAATGTCCTATTGCTCGTCGGCTTGGCCATGATCGCTGGCGGTCTGAAGTATAAACAACAGAAGTTCAACAAGGACTCGGCAGGCCTTTCATCCACCATGCTTATCATCGTGGTGGTAGGTCTGGCATTGCCATCGCTCTATAACATGATAGAGGGGCGTCCCAGTCAGGCTATGAGCCAGGGAGTGTCCGTGATCCTGGGGGTCATGTACCTGCTAAGCCTGCTTTACATGCTTGTAACACACAAGCACCTTTTCGAGGTGGAACGCACAGTGCGTGAGCCCAAAGAAGGGCGGAGATCCTCAGTTCCAGCCGCAGCCATTCTACTAGGTTCCACAATCTTAGTAGGCTTCGAATCCCACGTGTTGGTCAGCACGGTCGAGCCACTCATGGCTCAGACGGGGTTGACCCAGATGTTCATTGGCTTGGTGTTTATTGCTCTATTGGCCAATATCCCTGAGCACCTCAGTGCTATTGGTTTTGCACGTCGGAACAACGTCACTTTGTCTTTGGAGATTGGGCTGAATTCTGCTACCCAGATAGCGCTGTTTGTGGTACCCATACTGGTATTGACTAGCTCTGCCTTTATGAATCCTCCGCTCGATCTCGTTTTCACCCCATTCGAACTGGCGGCAGTGATGATGACAGCCATCATAGCCAATGCCTTGAGTCCAGACGGCGTCTGCCACTGGTTCGAAGGCGCCCAACTTGTAGCTATATACCTGCTCATTGCCACTGCCTTTTACTTCATCTAGGCTGCTTGGCATCAGCGATCAGCGAGGGCTTGATGCCCGCAGGGCGTGAGGTTCTACCACACCCTGGGCTGCCAGAGGTGCGATGTAATAATGTATTGGCCGAGTCAAATTGCCGGATTGTCAGACCGTTTCACGCAACTTCAGCGCCACATTGTTCCTGGCGGTGCAATATGGGCTGTCATTCCGAAGAAGCAATTTGCCCAAATTTGGGGTTTAGACTTCACTTGGCCGGATATGGTGGAAGTAGCCTTAGGGACAGACTTGGTTGACAACAAGACTCTATCCTTGTCTGAGGAAGAGTACGCTACGCGGTTTGTTATCCGAAAGAATCGTCGCAACAAGCATGCTTAGCACTAGCTCGTGCGGACTACTGCGGCTGCTAGAATGTTCGGCGAATTGGTGAACAATCGTCCAGATTGTTTAACAGGTAACATTCCAAGCCATTAGTGCAAGGCTGGTAGCCAAGCATAACGCAAAGAGAATCCGAATTGTCGACCCTTAGCTAGTCTTCAGGCGATAGCCCACTCCCGGCTCAGTGATGATGAACTGCGAGCGCGCCGGGTTGGGCTCGATCTTGCGGCGCAGATTGCTGATGTTGACGTGTAGGATGTGGAATTCCTGCTCGTAGGCC
This sequence comes from Dehalococcoidia bacterium, assembly GCA_041478585.1. Classification (GTDB taxonomy): domain Bacteria; phylum Chloroflexota; class Dehalococcoidia; order UBA2247; family RBG-13-53-26; genus RBG-13-53-26. The sequence goes on from JBGOWL010000033.1 coordinate 3,536, forward strand.
ATGCCCCACACTTCACGCAGCAACTGATGGTGAGTCAATACTTTTCCTGCGTGAGTCACGAGCGCTCGCAGCAAATCATACTCAGTAGGCGTCAACTGCACGTCACGGTCTGCTACTGTTACCAGTCTTCCTGCTAGGTCCACTTTGAGATCACCGCTCGTGAAGACTGGTCCACTTATGGGTTGAGTCGCACGGCGGAAGGCAGCACGCAGACGGGCCAACAGTTCTCCAACACCAAATGGTTTGGTCAAGTAATCATCCGCCCCTGCATCAAGTGCTGCAATCTTGTCACTTTCTGAGCCTCGAACGGACAGTACGATGATCGGGATATGAGTCCACTGTCGCAGCAGACGCGTGACTTCGACACCATCGATATCCGGTAATCCCAGGTCAAGGATAATCACGTCCGGCCGATAGGCAGTGGCATCCGAAAGAGCGTCCGCTCCCGATGCTGCTTCAAAGACGGTATACCCTTGAGATGTCAAAGCGACACGCAAGAATCGCCGAATCGAGTGATCATCATCAACTACTAGGATACGCAACCTATTCTCGTTCATATTTCTGACCACGCTCTTCTGGAATCATCTTAGCCACTGGCAGAGTGAATCGGATAGTCGTACCACCGCCTGGCCGGTTTTCTGCTGCAATATGACCGCCATGGGCCTCAATAATCCCTTTGCAGATGGCCAAACCCAATCCGGTGCCAGCTACATTATCGGGACGCCGCACCCGATAGAACTTGTCGAAAATGCGCGGCAACTCTTCTGGAGCAATACCAACTCCACGGTCCGCTACAGTGATCTCAACCAACTGACCAACCTGGCGCCCACCGATCTCAACGGGTGAGCCGGCCGGAGAGTACTTGAGCGCATTATCCAGAACATTGACCAGCACCTGCACAATAAGAGCAAAATCAGCAGATACGAAGGGTAGCTCTGAGGACACGTCTACGTCGATTGGACGGTTGCTGGAGTGGCTGCTTATGTGTTCCAAGGCTACGCCGATCACATCCTTCAAATCAGATGGCCCCCTCGATACTTTCATGGCACCAGCTTCAATTCTGGTCACATCCAGCAGATTGGCTATCAAATGATTCAGCCTATCCGCTTCCTCACGGGCGACCTGGATGAGATTCCGCCTGCCTTCGTCGTCTAGACCTAGTTCGTTTTCCTGTAGACTGCTCAACACGCCGATGACAGACACCAGTGGCGTGCGCAAGTCGTGCGAAATGGAATTGAGAAGGGCGGTCTCCAGTTTCTCTGAGGCCTCCAGTATCTCTGCACTACGCGCCTTCTCGGCAAACTGAGTGCGCTCAATTGCCACCGCTGCCAGGTCGGCATAGGCCTCCAAGAGCCGTGTCTGTTGGATAGTGAATAGATTGGCAGCACTAGTCACTAATAGAGCCATTACTCCCACATCCCCTCTGGCAGTACTGAGGGGCAAGTATCGCGCTTTAGCATTCGGAAGCGTATCAGTTCCATATCCGACCACTTTCTGATGCCGGAAAGACCAGATCGCTGCAGCAACCTCATTCTCACCAATGATGACATCTGGATTCTCCGCATACGGCTTGAGCACCTCCTTGTTCTGAGGGTCAGGCAAGAAGATGATGGCATCACACCCAAACGTCTTCTTGGCTCCACTAATGATGGTGCGGATGGTAGAATCCAGCCCAACGACGGCAGCCAAGTGCCGACTTAGAGCATATAAGGTAGCCGTCTCAGATTCGCGGTGCTGGGCTGCCTCGGTTTGCTGACGAATCCGTGTTGTCAGATAGCTGATTGTCACACCAACCAGCAGCAATGTAATAAAAGCAAAAACATACTGGGTATCATCTATCGCAAAAGTCAGATGCGGCGAGACAAAGAAGAAATCCCATGCCATTACACTCATAATGCAGACCAGAATAGAAGGGCCGAATCCGCAAAAAATGGCTGTGACAACAACACAGAGTAAATAGATCATTATTATGTTGGCGGGACTGAAGAACCCGTGTACCGCGTGACCAAGCAGGGTAGCCACTATCCATATCAACAAACCCCGCAGGTATCCCCGCCAATTGGCGAATACTTGCCCAGTAGGCGCCTTGTCTTGCTTCAGCTTCAGAGGCTCCTCCTTGCCGGTAGCCACAAAGACATCGAAATGCTCGCTGCGGCGAATGATTTGATTCACCACGGCTGTGCCTAACAGTTTCCGCCAGCGGCTTTGCGGTTTACCGACAACTACCTTAGTGATGTTGTTCTCAGTGGCGTACTCTGTCACAACAGCAGCAATAGAGTCCCCTTGGACGGTCACGGTCTTTGCCCCCAAGCGCTCGGCCAATCGCAACGTATCCATCAATCTGTCTCGTTGTTCCGGAGATAGTCGGACATCATCGGGCGTCTCAACATAGAGGGCAAACCATTCAGCGTTCAATTGAAAAGCCAGCCTGCGGGCAGTACGCACCAAGTGAGTACCCAGAGGGCTGGGGCTGATACACACCAGAAGGCGCTCTGTAGCTGGCCAGGGGCCACGGATGCCGTGAATCTGCATATAACCCCGCATTTGCCCATCGACACGTTCTGCGGCAGTTCGCATGGTCAGTTCACGCAGGGCAAAAAGATTACCCTCACGGAAAAAGCCAGCGACAGCACGGGTTGTTTCATCGGGAACATAAACCTTGCCCTCCTTGAGTCGCTTCAGCAACTCATCCGGAGGTAAGTCAACCAGCTCTATCTCTGCTGCCTTATCAATGACACTGTCAGGAACGGTTTCGCGCATCCAAATACGGGTTATCTGCATCACCACGTCACGCAGACTCTCTACATGCTGGACATTCAGCGTAGTGTAGACATCAATGCCGGCTTCTATCAGCTCCTCTACATCCTGATAACGCTTGGGGTGACGTGAATCTGGGGCATTGGTATGCGCGAGTTCATCCACCAGTGCGAGCTGAGGACGCCGAGCAAGCACTGCATCCAGGTCCATCTCCTGCAGACTCACACCGCGGTATTCTATCCGTCTGCGAGGAACAATCTCCAGACCTTCGAGTAGAGCCTCAGTTTCAGGCCGGCCATGCGTTTCCACATAGGCGACGACAACATCAAGCTCGCCTTTCCACTGGCGAGCCGCCTCCAGCATGGCATAGGTCTTCCCGACACCAGCACAATAGCCGAGAAAGATTTTCAGTTTGCCCCGCCCCGTTTTTTCTTCCTCGGCCCTGACTTGTGCCAGCAATTCGTCAGGATTGGGGCGAGAGTCGTTTTTTGCCATGTGATTTGTCCCTGCAAACCACATGTTACACTCTGGTGCTGGGCAAGTCTATTTCACTTCGTCCAGCGCCAGATTGAGTTTCAAGACATTTACCCGCGGCTCTCCCAAGATGCCAAACTGGCGGCCTTCGGTGAAGCGATGTACAAGTGCGGTAACTTGCTCTTCACTTAACCCGCGGTATCGTGCCACACGAGGAACCTGATACAGCGCCGCAGCCATGCTGATGTCAGGGTCAAGGCCACTGGCTGAGGAGGTCACCAAGTCCACAGGAATTGGTTGATTGTTCTCTGGGTCTACCGCCTTCAGTGCATCTATCCGCGCTTGAATCGCTTCCAGTAGTGCTGGGTTTGATGATCCGTAGTTAGAGCCAGAGGAGGCTGCAGCATCATATGGGATTTGGGCAGTTGCCGAAAGTCGTCCCCAGAAATAGCGCGGGTCGCTGAAAGGCTGGCCTATAAGTTCGGAGCCAATGGTCTCTCCATTGTCACTAATCAGGCTGCCATTGGCCTGGTGATGGAAGAGAGCCTGCGCAATGCCGGTCACCGCCAAGGGGTATATTACCCCAGTGAGCACCGTCAGCAGTATCAAGAATCCTACAGCATATCGAAATTGACGACGCATAATGATAACCCTCCCATCTTCATGACTACACCAACCGCAAAGCTACCAGAAGCATGTCAATCAGTTTGATGCCCATGAATGGCGCGATCAATCCTCCCAGGCCATAGATCAACAGGTTGTTGCGCAGGATCTTGGCCGCTCCAAGAGGACGATATGCCACACCATGCAGGGCTATCGGTATGAGAGCGACAATGATCAGGGCATTGAATATCACCGCCGACATGACGGCACTCTGCGACGTGGCCAAATGCATGAAATTCAGCGCTTTCAAGGCAGGATAAGTGCTGGCGAAGGCCGCCGGGATAATGGCGAAATACTTGGACACATCATTGGCAATGCTGAAGGTGGTCAAAGCGCCCCGCGTCATCAGCAGTTGCTTGCCTGTCTCTACAATGTCGATCAGCTTGGTAGGATTGCTATCCAGATCAATCATATTGGCGGCTTCGCGAGCCGGCTGCGTCCCAGTATGCATGGCCACGCCTACATCGGACTGCGCCAATGCTGGTGCATCGTTTGTTCCATCGCCAGTCATGGCCACCAGCCTTCCCCCAGCTTGATACTCACGTATCAATTCGAGCTTTGCCTCTGGAGTGGCCTGCGCCAGGAAATCATCCACTCCTGCTTCAGCAGCAATGGCAGTGGCCGTGAGCGGATTGTCGCCGGTAATCATGACCGTCTTTATGCCCATCTTTCGCAGTTGCACAAAGCGTTCTTTAATGCCACCTTTGACGATATCTCTGAGATGGATCACACCTAAAGCTTCGCCGTTGCGGGCTACGACCAGAGGTGTACCGCCGGCACGAGCAATGTCATCCACTGTCCTCTTCACTTCCAGCGGCACTCGTTTCCCTTGGTCCTCAATGTAGGCAATGATGGCATCAGCAGCGCCTTTTCGGATGCTCAGCCCATCCACATCCACACCACTCATACGCGTCTGCGCTGAGAATCGAATGAAACGCATGCTCTCCCCTTTGTCACCGACGCTCCCCCGAAGCCCATATTTTTCCTTGGCCAACAGCACTATGCTGCGACCCTCGGGGGTTTCGTCAGCCAGTGAAGCCAGTTGGGCCGCTTCTGCCAGTTCACGGTCGCTCACACCGGCAACGGGTATGAACTCCCGCGCCTGGCGGTTGCCCAGAGTGATAGTGCCTGTCTTGTCCAGTAACAGTACATCTACGTCTCCAGCCGCTTCCACCGCACGACCGGATAGCGCAATGACATTGCGCCGGATAAGGCGATCCATGCCAGCTATGCCGATAGCTGGCAACAACCCACCGATGGTGGTTGGGATAAGGCAAACCAGTAATGCCACGAGCACCGTGATGGTAATCGGTGTGCCCTGATGATTCACTTCAGTACTGTACAGTGAGTAAGGCAGCAGCGTAGCGCAGACAATGAGAAAGACAATAGTAAATGCCGCTAACAGGATGTTGAGGGCAATTTCGTTGGGCGTCTTCTGCCGCTTTGCTCCTTCCACAAGGCTGATCATGCGGTCGAGGAATCCTTCACCGGGGCTGGCCGTTACTCGCACTATCAGCCAGTCTGATAGCACGCGCGTCCCGCCGGTGACAGCACTCCGGTCCCCACCCGATTCACGAATAACAGGGGCGCTCTCGCCCGTGACAGCGCTCTCATCCACCGAGGCGATCCCCTCGATTATCTCACCATCGGCCGGAATAACATCACCGGCCTCCACCAGGAATGCATCGTCCTGTCGCAGCAGGGGGGAAGGAACCAGACCATATTCAGCCCCGTGCTTCGGATGCCTGAGCTTTTTGGCCCGGGTTTCCTGGCGTGTGCGACGCAGCGCAGCAGCCTGGGCTTTACCGCGACCCTCGGCCAACGCTTCAGAGAAGTTGGCAAAGGACACCGTGAGCCACAGCCACAGCGACACGCCACCAATGAAGATAGCTTTAGCCTCACCATGCCCCAGAAGCGCCTGCACGAACAAGATGAGAGTCAATACACCGCCCACTTCGGTGACGAACATGACCGGGTTGCGTACCATGTGCCGTGGATTGAGTTTCAGGAAAGCATCAACAATCGCCTGGCGATAGATTTGCCATCCGAAAGCAGCTTGCTTTTTCAAAGACCCGGTTGCCGTGTCTTTGATTGGTTTGTCACCTGTTATCTGCGTGTCTTGTGCCATTGCTGTTACCTCAACATCAGGTGTTCTACCAGAGGTCCCAGAGACAGGGCAGGCAAGAAGCTCAGGGCACCCACAATGATGACCACCGCGATAAGCCA
>JBGOWL010000104.1:0-6109 GCA_041478585.1 Dehalococcoidia bacterium
AAGGGGATGCTCATGGACCTCCTGCTGATTCCGGAAGGCAGGTTCATCACCGTTGAGGATAAACAGACCATTTCGTTAGGAGACAGGACTCTGGAGTTCATCCATGCACCCTGGGTGCACTGGCCTGAGACCATGCTCACCTACCTCAGGGAAGAAAGGATCCTCTTCCCCTGCGATCTCTTTGGTTCTCACCTGGCCACTACTGACCTTTACGTCAGTGACGAAGGGCAGGTCTATGAGGCCGCCAAGAGGTACTATGCCGAGATCATGATGCCCTTCCGCAGCAACATCGAGAAACATCTGGAAAGGCTCAAGGAATACCGCATTGATATCATCGGGCCCAGCCATGGCCCGATGCACAATAAGCCCAATTTCATCATGGAGGCATATCGGGACTGGGTGTCCGGCAAGCCGAAGAACATCGTTGTCCTGCCCTACATATCTATGCACGGCAGCACCTTAAGGATGGTGGAATACCTTGTTGATGCTCTCACCGACAGGGGCGTGACGGTGAAGCAATTCAACCTGGCTGTCACTGACCTGGGCAAGCTGGCTATGGCCCTGGTAGACGCCGGCACCCTGGTCATCGGCACACCTACTGTCCTGGTCGGCCCGCATCCCAATGTGGCTCATGCTGCCTTCCTGGCCAATGCCATAAGGCCAAAACTGCAGTTCGTCTCTATTATTGGCTCCTACGGCTGGGGGAGCAAGGCGGTGGAGCAGATCAGCGGCATGATTCCCAACCTCAAGGTGGAGGTGCTGCCGCCCGTCATCAGCAAGGGATTCCCGAGGGAAGAGGTTTTTACGAACCTGGAGACACTGGCCGAGACCATTGCCCAGAAGCACAAAGAGCATGGCTTTGCTTAGCGATTCCTCGATAATAGAAGGAGGCTGGAGGAATGAAACATGACGATAAGGGAAAGGCGGCTGAGCAACTGACGGCCAGGGTTGTCCGAATGGCCGATCTGGTGGATTACCCGGAAGGCTCAGTGGTCAGCAGAGAGGTTATCAGCAAGAAGACGGGCACAGTGACTGTCTTTGCCTTTGACGAAGGGCAGGGCTTGAGCGAGCACACGGCACCCTTCGATGCCCTGGTCTATATACTCGATGGCGAGGCAGAGGTCACTATCTCAGGCAAGGGGCTTGGCGTGAAGGAAGGCGAGATGGTGATCATGCCAGCCAATGAGCCTCATGCCCTGAAGGCAGTGAGAAGGTTCAAGATGGCCCTGATCATGGTGCGTTCGTGAATAGTGAATCTGGAAAGGAGGAGGCGAAGTTCAGAAAGCTCTAGAGGCCAAAGGGCGATCTGTGAACCATGGTTACAGAATAGACAGGCTCATGGTTTCACAGAAGGGATACGGCGAAGATGCTGAATGAGAGCCTGATAGCCAAGATCAGGGAGAGCGGCATGGTGCAGGGGGAGGCTGAGGCAGGGCAGAGGGCCAGGCTGCTGCAGGAGATGGGTTTCCGGGTGACGGAAAGGGCGGAGTACGCTCTGATAGCGAGCTGCTTCCTTCCATCCATGGTGCCGGATGATATGAAGGCCTTCGGCAGTCTGCTCCGGCATTATGGGATTGACTACACTCTACTCCCCAAGGAATACTGCTGCGGCAATCTTCTCTACCGTCAGGCGTTGAAGAGCAAGAGCGACGAGGAATTGAAGAGGGCTGATGCTCTGGCGGCAGAGTTCCTGGAAGCCAACCTGAGCCAGGCTCGAAAAGCTGGCGCAAGCAAAATCGTGGCCTTCTGTGTGGGCTGCGACCTGGTCCACCACCGATTCAGGGAGGATGTTCCCGAGGAGATTATGTGGTATCCGACCCTGCTGGAGCGTCTCTTTCGCGGTGGCAGGCTGGAACTCCAGGCTGACTACTACGCCGGCTGCCACTACTTCTACAACAGACTCAATCAAACGATGCCCGATCTGGAGGCAATTTCAAGGATCTTCAGCCGCATCGAAGGGCTACAAGTGAATCACCTGGACCACCAGTTGTGCTGCACCAGGCCAGAGCAGATGGAGAGGCTGACTGCCAGTATAAAGAATACCGTCGTAATCACTCCCTGCGGAGGTTGTGCCGGTCAGCTTCAGCAAGCCTTGAGGGATCGGGGGAACTGCCGGGTGGTAATGCTGCCACAGGCAGTCTGGGCAGCAGTGAGCGGCCAGGCCCTGTAAGTCACAGGTCGGCTTCAAGCTGTGACATGAGTGACACGATCAACTCAATTCCGTCAGATCACCAGCACTGAGCAACCGCAGCCCTCTGACAGCCACTATGTCTTTGCCCGAGGCATCCTTCTCCAGCATATCCGCCGGCAGCATTGAGATGATCTGCTGCACCATCGAGTAGCTCTGCTGGTACTCTGTGCTCGAGGTGAGGAAATCCCAGGTCAGCCGCAGGGGTACAGCCGCCACTCTGATTGAATTGCCCTGGATGTATTTGTGCTCACTCAGTGACGGCGAGAAACACTCACCGGCGATAATAACGATGGCGTTGGCATCCCCCTCACCATCCTTCAGCTTGAAGGCACCCAAGCCCTCCGGGATGCCCAAGGTGGTCGATGGGCCAATAGCAGCAAAGGGCACAGTGCCCTCCAGGGCGACATAGTATCCCTGGTAGGTGGCGAAGTGAGAGTAGAAGTCGGCTATGGGAACCCTTTCATCAGCACTAACCTTGACCTCGACGTCGCGGCTGAAGGCGCCGACCGCATCAGTGGCGGCTATGGTGATGGTATGATAGTCCTGTGTCACAGAGGTGGTATCCCAAAGTGCAGTGGCCGTATTCCATGGCTCACCTGCCTCGACCTCCATGGCCACGGATGCGCCACCATCGATCTGGTAGCTGGCTGCGGAGATGGAACCATGCTCACTGAATATCCTGGCGGTCATTTGCAGCTGTCCGTTGACTACCGGCCAGTGCTGATAGGCTGAATCACGCAGATCAAGGTCTATGGCATGGTCGATCCCTGCCCCTTTGTAGAGGCTGTCTACCTCATCGCTGTCGACGGAGACCAGGCGATAGCCAGAAGGCTTACCATCAGGATTGGAACCGTACCACCACTCTCCACAGACTGCCCCGGTAATCTGCTCGGTGAGCGTTGTTGAGTTCCCTTGTAGACTTTCAGCAACCACGATGTCCTGGTGCAGGTGTCCGCAGAACATGTATGCCTGGTGTTGCATGATGGTATCGAGTGCGGCATCGCGGTTTCGCCAGCTCGGTGTCGGCTCGTGGTAGAAGACAAGAAGGGGGCTGTCCTCCCGGAGCTTCAGGTCCTCCTGAAGCCATTGCAACTGAGCCTCCGATATCTGGTAGACCTGCTCGCCATCGGCCATATCATTCGGGTCGAGGACAACGCAGTGATACCCTCCCCAGTCGAAGGAGTAGTAGGTGGGCCCGAAGAGATCGGTGAATATCCCTTTCCCGTATCCGGGGTCGGTCTCAGCAACATCCTCACGCTTTATGCCGACAACATCGTGATTCCCCACCGTATTGAACAGCGGCATCTCAAGCTGAGCTATGGCATCCCCGTAAAGGTTGAACCACTCTTCAGCCTGGGCGACAGTGGCCGTGTTGCCTTCGGCGATGAAGTCGCCGGTGGCAACCACAAAGTCCGGAGAAAGCTCATTCAACTCTGTGATGAGCTCGTTGAAGGCTGAGAGGTGATCTGCATCCAGGTGGATGTCTGTTATCTGGGCGAAGGTGAACTGTGCACTATCCTTCTCCGGCGTGCGCTGCAGAGCGAAGTCGAATCCCCCGTCGGCGATGCGGCCATACCAGGATTCAGTCGAAGTGTAGTCCCGGGGGATGGTGATGAAGACGAAGTCGCCATCTGCGGGCAGATTATACTGTCCGTCCTTGTTGGTAAGACAGGCCAGCGTTCCGTTGGAGACTATGATGTCGCGGACGCCCTGCTCTCCGTCATCCCTGATGCCATTGCCATTGGAGTCCTCGAAGACCGCGCCGACAATACCATCGGGGAACTTTATCTCGGAGGCACCATCGCATCCGGTGATAGTAGGAACCAACAGAGCCAGAAGAAGGAGAAGCGCTACGAGGTACCTTGGGACCATCTGTTGATCTCCTTTGACTGAGAATTTGCCTGCACCACATTGTGGCCCAGCCCGGCTGGCCCAAGTCGCCTCTGCTACTGCAGAGTGGGTGAGTGAGTGCGGCAGCTCTCTAAGGCGACTCGATGTAGACACGGGTCATCACCACATCCTCCACAGGCTTATCGTCTACAGTATCGACGGCAGCGATAGCCCTGACGACGTCCATACCCTCGATGACCTGGCCGAAAACGGCGTAATCGCCATCCAGACCATGCTGTGGACCATCGCAGATATAGAACTGGGACGAGGCGCTATCGGGATCGGATGACCGGGCCATAGCGACAGCTCCGTCGGTGTGAGTGAGAGCCTTATTGATCTCCAGGCGGATGGTTTCTCCCGAACCGCCCATTCCCGTTCCCAGAGGATCGCCTCCCTGGATGACGAAGTCGTCGATCACCCTGTGGAAGATCAATGCATCGTAGAAACCGCTCTCAGCCAGCTTGATGAAATTGGCGGCGGTGACGGGCGCCTTGTTCTCGTAAAGCTCGAACTTAATGGTGCCCAAGCTGGTCTCCAGGACAGCGATGCGGTTGGGTGCAGGAGTGCCACCGCAGGCCATCAGCATCACTGATGCCAGGGCCAGGATGCCTATTAGGATTGAAGAGGTGCGTCTCATCATGGCCAACTGGCCGTCATCATATGCCTGTTCTCATCGATAGTCAAGCTCGTTTCTGTACTACCGTATGCTGAGTCATGGACGATCAGTATATTCTGCAGTCTGCTAGATTCCCGCTTTCGCGGGAATGACATGAGAGGGCGCGGGAATGACATGGTGCCATCGGGCATGACATGATGACATGGGGATGACACAAGCAAGCCAATTGCCGACTATCCTTGCCCGCCTGAAACAGGCAAAGCCTCAGCGCAGCATGGTCTGGCCACCGTCCACCATGAGGGTCTGACCGGTGATGTAATCGGATTCCGGGCTGGCCAGGAAGACCACTGCTGAGCCGATGTCCTTCTCACAGTCGCCAAGACGGCGCAGCGGCGTCATGGCTGCAATGAGATCCAGCATGCCTGGATTCGCCGCGCCCCATTCCAGCATGTGTGGCGAACTGGCCAGGGGGCAAATGGCGTTCACATTGATCTTGTACTGGCCCCACTCATGGCAGGCCACACGGGTGAGTGCCCGGATGCCCTCCTTGGAGGCGGCGTAGGCCGTCCAGCCGGAGTGGCCTTCCAGGCCAGCAGCCGAGCCAAAGTTGATGATCTTGCCACCGTGTTCTTTCATGTAGGGAAAACACTCCTGCATGAAGTAGAAAGTCCCCATCAGGCCGGACCCCAGCGCCAGAGTCATATCCTCGTCAGTGGTATCCTGGAAAAGCACGTCATTACGCATGGCCTGGGCAACGTTCACCAGGATATCCACCGTCCCGAATTCCTTCGCGGTTGCTGCCACCGCGGCGTTGACCTGGTCGCGGCGACTCACGTCGCAGGGCGCTGCCAGCGCCCTGCTGCCAAGCAACTTGATCTCGTTGACTGTCCGAATACAGTTCTCTTTCCTCATATCAACGATGACAACCGCTGCATCTTCTCTGGCGAGCGCCAGAGCAGTCCCGCGTCCGATGCCCTGGCCTGCGCCGGTGACGATAGCTACTTTGTTGTCCAGCTTCCCCATGGAAGACCCCCCTTCTACAATAGTTGTCAGCCCGCAGTGCTTCCGCAGAGCGACATCCCTATTCTAATCCTTTTCGACAATCAGCACTACTCGAAATCATGCTCGACGACCACGTCTATGGCGAACCTGCAGCGCCAGGGCCGCCTGAGAAATTCCAGCAAGCCTTTGACAACCATTAACCATTGCGATATAAGAGTATGGGAAATTTTCATCTAGTACCTTGAGAAATGGGGGCTGGAGATGTCAGAAGATCTCAGGAATCAAATCAGTGACTATATGGATAACTGCCCGGTGTGTGTTGTGGCTACCGCCAGTGTCGATGGTCAGCCAAGCGCTTCCATTGTCTATTTCAAGCGATCTGGACTGGACATATACTTCAATACTGCCAG
>JBGOWL010000086.1:0-6617 GCA_041478585.1 Dehalococcoidia bacterium
CGCCCTTGGCTGCGCCATAGTTGCAGTGGCCGACCGTTCCCACCCACGCCTCGGATATCGTGTTGACGATTCCACCGTACTTCTGTTCCCTCATAAAGGGAGCCGCATGCCTGATGGTGTTGAAAGTGCCCTTCAGATGGACTGCTATGACGACGTCCCAGTCCTCCTCCGACAGGTTCCAGAGCATCTTGGCCCTGTCAATGCCGGCAACATTGACCAGGATGTCAATTCTGCCGAATTTCTCTACGCAGGCCTTGATCATGGCCTCGGCGGCCTTGAAGTCCGCCACGCTGCCGTACTGGGCGACAGCCTGGACACCGAGCTGCTTGCATTCACTGGCGGTCTGGTCGGCCGGAGACGTGCTGGCGCCCTTGCCGTCGATTCCTCCGCCCAGGTCGCACGCCACTATGTTGGCGCCCTCCTTGGCCAATGATAGGGATACCGCCTTGCCGATGCCGCTGCCGGCACCGGTCACCACCGCATTCCTGCCCTTCAGTCTATCAGCCATTATTGAATCCTCCTTCTCGATCGATGACCGTTATTTCTTCTCTTCTGGCTTCGGTGGAGCCGGGTTGACATAGCCCTTGAGGAGTTTGTCTGCTGAAAATCCCGCCTTGATTGCTTCCAGCGTCCATGGTCCTTCAGCCGGATTCTCTACCTGCCATGCTGCTTCGGGCTTACTGTAGCGGGCTATGGTGAGAGCAGTAGTCAGGAACACTTGCCCGTTAATGAGGGCAGCGTCATCACTTGCCAGGAACACCACGATCCTGGCAAACGCCGAAGGATCAACCATTTCTCGATCCATTCTTTTCAGCACAGAGGGGTCCATGAGGCCCTTTTCAACTCGTTTTACCACCATCTCGCGTACCTTAGGATCATCCGTCATGCGCGTCTTTGCTCGCGGGCAGATCGCGTTGACTGTTACCCCAGAAGGGCCCAACTCCTGGGCTGCCCCCCAAGTGAGCGTAGTGATACCGCCCTTCGCTGCACCATAGTTGAGGTGGGTAACACCACCCAGCCAGGCCTCCGATGTGCAGTTGATTATCCTGCCGTATTTCTGCTCCCTCATAAGAGGAGCGGCATGTCGGATGAAGTTGAAGGTCCCCTTCAGATGGACGCCCACCACCTGGTCCCATTCCTGTTCAGTCATATTCCAGATCATCTTGGGCTTGTCTATTCCAGCTATGTTGCACAGAATGTCGATCCTGCCGAAGGTGTCCACGCAGGACTTGATGGCTGCCTCTGCGTCGCTGAAGCTGGATACGTTGCCGAACTGTGCTATGGCTTTCCCGCCGTACTTCCTGCATTCTGCTGCTGTTTGATCGGCAGGACTCTGGTCAGTTCCTGAACCATCCACAGCTACTCCGAGGTCACAGACCACGACATTGGCACCCTCTTCTGCCAGCGCCACAGCCACTGCCTTGCCGATTCCTCTCCCCGCACCGGTTACTACGGCATTTCTTCCCTTTAGTCTATTGCCCATAAACTGATCCTCCTTAGTTCTAGTCTATCTAGTTCGCAGCCTGACGACCTGTCGATGGAAGCCAGACAATCTCAAATAACGGACCTGACTGCTAATCCCTGGGTGGGGCCGGGTTGACATAGTCCACCAGCAGCTCTTCTGGCACGCGCTTCTCCAATTCTTCGATGCCCCACTTCTCTTCAATCTCCCAGCCCCTGGTGAACTTTCTGATTACGTTCGGATGATTCCATATTCCTATTGTTGCTCTCGAAGTGACAAAAACGCAGCCGTTTATGTTGGCAGCGGCATCGCTGGCGAGATAGGCTATGAAAGGAGCAAAGTGCTCCGGGTCGGCGCCTTCCCTTCGCGTTTCTTCCATCCCTTTGAGGCGCTCCTCTGAGATCAGACCGGCCTCGATTCTCCTTTGAAGTCCCTGGTCCTGGTCGTCCCCGACACTAAGCCTTGTTCTGGCTCTTGGAGCGAAGGCATTGCAGGTTACCCCGTATCTCCCCATCTCACGAGCGATGGCATAGGTCAGGCTGACAATTCCTCCCTTGGCAGCGGCGTAGTTCGTATGGCCTACGGTCCCGGCGTAGGCTTCAGAGGTGCAGTTTACTATCCGTCCGTATCTCTGCTGTCTCATGACGACAGAAGCATGTCTGCAGAGGTTCCAGGTTCCTTTCAGATGAACAGCCAGCACACGGTCCCAGTCTTCCTCTGACATGTTGAAGATCATCTTCGGTCTGAGGATGCCCGCTATATTGCAGAGGATATCCATGCTGCCGTAATTGCTGACACAGGCCCTGACCATTTGCTCAGTAGCCTTGAAGTCAGACACATCGGCGTAGTATGCGGCCGCTTTGACGCCCAAACTTCGGCATTCCTTGACGGTATCGTCTGCGGGGCCCTGGTCACATCCTGTTCCGTCCATGGCCACTCCGAGATCACACACCAGGATGTTAGCCCCTTGCTCGGCCAATGCCAGGGCCACTGCTTTGCCTATGCCCCTGCCCGCGCCAGTTACCAGGGCACTTCTGCCTTTCAGTCTCTCCCCCAACCTTCGGTCCCCTTATCGGTGGCTTGTTACTTGGAGGGTAGGGCGACCACGGCTGTACCTGGGGTAATCCTCTGCCCTGCAGGATTCTCTACCCAGATTTCTACTTCCACAAGATTCTGGCCGTCCTTGACATATTTCTTGGTTACCTTTCCCTTGCAGAGCAGCTTCTCACCGGGGAAGGCATTGCCGCGATATTGAAGGCTTATCTTCTTCAGCTCGCCCTTGGGCCCGATCCAGTCGGTCAGGAACTGCGTCAGGTAGGCCGCCTCAAGCCTGCCATGGACCAAAACATTGGGAAATCCCATGGATTTGGCGAACTCCTTATCATAATGCAGCTCAAAGAAGTCACCCGAGGCCCCTGCCCACTGAACCAAGGTTCGTGTTGTGGGCGTCTTCTCCAACGTAGGAATGTCACTGCCTTCTTTGACGTCTCCGTAGTGAATCTGTGCCATATCTCTATTGACCTCCCTTTCGTTTAGTAGCTCATTATGGTATTGGTGCTTATTGCCACAACTTCGCCTCTCTGATTCTTGTGTGTCGATTTGTATACCATCAGCGCCCGAGGACCTTTGTCGCTGGACTTTTCCTGCAACTCCGCAAACTCGTGAGAGGTGAAGATCTTGTCGCCTTTCCTGATGGGCTTGAAGAACTCCCAGTCTGCTCCCCCAGCCACACTTCGCTTGTAAGGCAGTGGCACACCTATCAGCATTGCGCCGCTGCTGATCATCGCTGTGGTGACAAGGCCTGGCGGAGCGGTTTCCTTCCAGATGGGGTTCGGGTCCCCGATGCACTCACAGAAGCTCTTGATCACGGTCCCGTCAATCTCCATTGACTCTTCTATCTTTCTCCCAATGTAGGCCTTTACCTCATCCAAGGTGGCCAGTTTGCCTTCAGCCATAAAACCTCCTTTTTGCAGACGCTTGCTTTCTAAGAATCTAAGGATATCTCAAAGCCAGTTGGTTAGTCAAAACTCCTCTTGGGCCTGTTACCCTCTTTCTGAAACTGGCGGAAGAGCCTCAAAGGTTCTCACGGATTGCAGGGATTGAGCAGGGTGAGGAAGTAATTCTGGCAGGGCTATCGTAAGTGGTCGATACTGCCGGGCAGTGGCCTGTTTTCTGATCGGTCAAACGTAGACTTGTGGCAGGCCTAGTAGTCTATATGCCCAACAAGCGGAGAAGGGCGGCCAGTAACCCCCAGCCTACCAGAGCCACTATGGTCCATTTGACCGTTTTGCCAGCCCAGACTGCGAGGAAGAACTTCCATGGCGGGAAGCGCAAGGCACCTGCTGTTGCGCCTATCATGCTGAAAAAGGGGTTAAATACTGCTGATGAAAGGAAGAGGGCCAGGGAACCCCTTGTCCGTATCAATTTCTCCAGCCGGGAGTAGAGGCCGCGGCTGTTGTCAGTGCTGGTGGCTCTACCCTTCAAGAAAAAGGCGTGGCCGCTGCGCCCGGCGAAGTAGCTGACCAACTCTCCCATAGCTTCACCTACGCCGGCCGTCAAGCCCACGAGGAATGGATTCAGCACGCCTCCCAGGGTGAATATCACCGGTACGCTGGGGACAAAGGCGACCACGGTGGCGGAGGCCAGGATGCTGACAAGGAAGACGCCCAGGTAACCATACTGCTTGAAGTCAGCAATATGTTCTCTGAAAACGACTATTGAGACCGTTATCGCAATGACCAGCAATGCTACTACGATCAGCCAATACCATCTCCCCTTTAGCCAATGGTGCTTCGCCTCCGCGTGTTCGGGCTCGTTTTGGCTGGGCTGACTCATTGCTTTGTCGCTCTGTCTATCTATGCCTGACGCCTCCAGAAGATATCCACTTGATTCAACAATGCTTCAAGAATGCTTGTCCCATAACGTAGCGAAGACTGCGCTGAATTATAAGATATGCTGCAATCTTCATGCCAGTTTGCTTGAGATTATGTTTGTTTTCCATAGTCTTTGTTACTACATGTACGGCATGAAATGCTTTAGCTGGGTGAAGAAGTAGACCAGAATGATATATTTGGGGAACTTGCCCAGAAAGCAGGCCAGCACAAATCTTGGAGCCGGCATCTTCGACGCCCCAGCGACCAATCCGGCTATATCAAAGGGAATTATGGGCTGAAAGGCAAGGAACGATATTGCCCACATCCCATAACGATCCACCCAGCCCGCCACCCTATCATATGCTTCAGGGTATTCGTTGGCGAGCACTTTCTTTCCCAGGGAACCGGCATAGTAACCACCAAGTTCCCCCAGGGTTCCACCGGCGGCGGCGAATAGAGCCACCACCACGGGATGGTAGAAATCGGCCGCAGTCATCATCACCGCGGCGCCTACTGCAACAGGGGCTATTACGGTCAGATTCGACAGCAGGCTGGTTCCGAAGACTATCAGATAAGCCAGCCAGGCGAAGTCCTGTATCCTCTGCTCAAGGGGCTGCAGGAGGCGGTTGAACAGAACAGCCAGTCCAAAGCTGATGGCGATGAGGATGAGAAACAAGGCGGCTAGTTTCACCCACCTGTTCTTCCTGATCTTGTTCAAATAGCCAGATATCATCAGACAGTTCTAGATGGCGACAGAAAATTACCTTCTATGATAGCAGCAGTGGGTCTGGGTAACAAAGTGGCTTGTTGAGACCGGGCTGCCCTTTGGCTGTTGGCCTCTGAAGCGGAGATGCGCGTGGCACGTGCCGACAGATTTGGCGTGCTGTGCTGAAGCGATGCTATACTATAATAGTTATTTGGCTTGCGGATCAGATTTGTTGACCCAGGCAACACCGCCTGGGGGCGAGGAATACTGTTTGGAGGTTAAGATTGGCAAATAGTGACTTTGACAAATTTCGGGGGAGTGCAGACTACGTTACCGATGAAGCCTTGAGAAATGCAGTCAACGTAGCCATAGCACTAAAGAAACCCTTGTTGGTGAGGGGAGAGCCGGGCACAGGCAAGACGATGCTGGCCCATAGTATCGCCAAGGGAGTGAACAAGAAACTCCTCATATGGAACATCAAGTCAACAACCAAGGCTCAAGAAGGTTTGTACCTCTATGATACTGTTCAGCGACTCAATGACAGCCGCTTTGGTGATAAAGATGTCTCCGACATCAAACAATATATCAAACTAGGCAAACTGGGGCAGGCCTTTATCTCTGAGGAGCAGATTGTGTTGCTCATTGATGAGGTAGACAAGGCTGACCTGGAGTTTCCCAACGATCTGCTCAATGAGCTGGATGAGATGTCCTTCTATATCCCTGAGACGAATGTGACCATCAAGGCGGTGCATCGGCCTGTAGTGATCATAACCAGCAATGCTGAGAAGGAACTTCCTGATGCTTTCCTGAGACGCTGTGTTTTCCACTATATTGAATTTCCTGATCCGACACTGATGGAAGAGATTGTCAGAGTGCATTTCCCGGACATTCAGAGCAATCTTCTCCGTGAAGGACTGAAGACCTTCTATTTGATGAGAGGCATGGATGATCTCCGCAAGAAGCCATCAACATCAGAGCTGATAGATTGGCTCCAATGCCTTGCGGCTGGTGGCATATCTCATGATCGGGTATTGAAGGAAGTACCTTTTGTGGGGACTTTGCTGAAGAAGGAAGTAGACTATGACTATTTTGTGGCCCGCTACATGAACAGACAGCGCCCGGGCCGCAAGGTTGACGCATACCAGATGCTCCATTAAGCACAAACCAGGATTCTTATGTTCACAGACTTCTACTATCTCCTCAGGAAGAAAAAGGTTCCAGTTTCGATCACTGAATGGATGACTCTGATGGAGGCACTCTCCCAGGGTCTTGCCTATAACCTCGATGATTTCTATTATCTGGCCAGGGCTACTCTGGTGAAGAGCGAAGCCTACTTCGATCAGTATGATGTTGCCTTTCAGGAGTATTTCAAAGGAATAGAGGGCCCGGCGGATATCTCGGAGAAGATTCTGGAGTGGCTCAAAGACCCGATCAACAGATCGAATCTGACCGAGGAAGAGCGATCCCTGTTCGATAAAATGGATCTTGATGAGCTTCTTCGTGAATTTGAGAAGAGGCTGGCTGAGCAAACGGAGCAGCATGATGGAGGCAACTACTGGATCGGTAGAGGAGGAAC
>JBGOWL010000117.1:0-5636 GCA_041478585.1 Dehalococcoidia bacterium
CCGGTCTGTTTCTTATGCTTATATTCAGCTTTCACGATTGAGGTAACAGTCTCCCTATATGGGACCTTGGGAGTCTTCAGTTCAACCCCAACACCAAACTTGCGCTGCATCCTTTCAGCAGCCACATCTACATGCGTGTCGCCCATCCCTAAGAGCACAGTTTCGCCAGTATCAGCATCCTTACGTACCCGGATAGTGGGGTCCTCCTCCACCAATCTGGGCAGGACAGTCCCCAGCTTGTCCACATCGGTCTTGGTCTTGGGATACAGTGAAACACTGTACACTGGTTCGGGGAACTCAATTGACGATAGCCTCAACGGACGCTCTTTAGCAGAAAGCGTGTCACCGGTGACAGTCACGGCCAACTTGCCCACAGAACCTATATCCCCAGCACCAACTTTGGGCACGGCCTCCTGTGTTTTGCCCCTGAACGCCAGGAGCTGGCCCACCCGCTCCATCTGCCCCTTGGCAGCATTCCATACCTGCGAGTTGCTGCTGATAGAACCGGAATAGACCCGAAAATGGGTCACCTTGCCCACATAGGGGTCGGCGCTGGTCAGGAACACCAGGGCAGCCAGCGAAGCTCCCTCATTGGGTTGAAGTGTCTCCGATTGCTGGGTCACAGCATTGACGGCCTCTATCGGTCCTACCTCTTTGGGTGACGGCAGATACTGACAAACGGCGTCAAGAAGAGACCGTGTGCCTGTATTCTGCAGAGCCGACCCAGTCAGAATTGGAATTATCTTCCCGGCCTTGACTCCCTGCACAAGAACCCGGCAAAGGTCAGCTACGGCGATATCCTGGCCATCAAGATACTTGTTGGTAAGCTCATCATCCAGCTCAACCACAGACTCCACCAACTTCTCATGGAAAGATCGGGCCTGACTCGCTACAGAGGCTGGAATCTCCGCCTCATCTCGACTATCTCTCTTGTAAGATTTCATGGCCACAAGATCCACAATTCCCTCAAAGCTAGTGTGTGCCCCTATGGGCACTTGGATGGGGACACAGTGCCTGCCGAACTTCTTCTGAAGTTGCTCTACTACCTTATGGAAATCGGCATTCTCCCTATCCATCTTGTTGATGAAGACGAGACGAGGCAGAGCTCGGGCCTCGAGGTGTTTCCACATCAGCTCGGTACCCACCTCAACCCCCGAGGCGGCACAGACAACCACAATAGCCCCATCGGCCACTCTAATGCCCGATATCGCTCCACCCACGAAATCGGCATAGCCAGGCACATCGATGATATTGATTTTGTTGTCCTTCCACTCACAGGGCAGCAGGGACAGGTTGATACTGATCTTCCGCTTTATCTCATCCGGGTCGTGGTCAGAGGTGGTGGTGCCTTCATCAACCCTGCCCAATCGAGAGATAGCCCCTGACGTGAACAGCATCGCCTCGGACAGTGAGGTCTTACCGGCTCCACAATGTGAAAGCAGGACCATATTGCGGATGCTGTCAGTGCCGTAACTTCGCATAAGACCATCCCCCTTTCGCTAGCCGAGAATTGAGCGTAGTGGCAGTGAACCCAAGTGTCCCAGTATAGCCCAAAATGAAGCAAAAAGGAAAGGCGATTGTGCGGGAACGAATCACCTGAGCAGTATTGCAGAGGCATTGACCTTAAGCATAACTGGCGCGCCCAAACAATTCACGATGCCTCGTTGTTCTTGACTGCTCTCTTCCTCTTCGGCTTATCTGCCTTCCCGGACTCCCGCACCACCCTGGCAAACTGCTCCAGACGCTTCTGAACGCGATCATTGATGGAGCCTGCTTCAAAACCGCCACTTTCAAGGCGCTGGCCAGCCTTGACACCAGTGAGGATCTCAATCCCTTCGTCCACATTATCCACGCTATATATGGTGAACTTGCCCTGCCGTATCGCCTCCACAACATCTTCCCTGATCATGAGGTTCTGTACATTACTGGAAGGAATAATTACACCGTGCTTTCCGTTCAATCCTCTGGACTTACAAATCTCGTAGAATCCCTCGATCTTCTGGTTCGCTCCACCAATGGCCTGTGCCTCACCCCTCTGATTGACAGAGCCTGTGACAGCGATGCCCTGCTTAATAGGGACTCCCGAGAGGCTGGAAAGAAGGGCATACAGTTCAGCGCTGGAGGCGCTGTCGCCTTCTACCTCCGAATAGCTCTGCTCAAAGACAAGGCGGGCGGACAGGGATAGCGGCATGTTGCTGGCGTAGCGCTCGGCTATGATACCACCAAGAATAAGCACACCCTTGGTATGGATAGGACCTCCCAGCTTTGCCTCGCGGTCTATGTCGATAACTCCTTCAGGACCGGCGGCAGTGCTGGCCGTGATGCGGCTGGGCCTGCCAAAGCTGAGATCGCCCATGTCTATCACTGACAGCCCGTTCACCTGGCCCACCACCTCACCCTCGGTGTCGATTTTCAGAATGCTGCGCTCTATCATCTCCCGAATTCGTTCCTGTATCAGGTCAGAACGATAGACCTTCTTTTCAATAGCCTTGGATATGTGCTCACCATTCACCAGTTCTCTGCCGTCCAGCTCAGCCCAGTAGCTGGCTTCCCTGATGATATCCGTTATCTCAGAGAATCTGGTGGACAGCTTCTGCTGATCCTCAGCCAGTCTGGAGCTGTGCTCGACTATCCTGGCCACAGCTGTGCTGTCCAGATGGCGCAGGTTATCTTTGCCGCAAACACTGCAAAGGGTGGCAGCATACTGCCTGACATTCTCCGCATTCCGATCCATACGGCTATCGAAATCCGCCTTGACCTTGAACAACTCGGGGAATTCACGATCCAGCTTGTACAGCAAATGATAGTAGATACTGTCGCCAATAAGGATGACCTTGAGGTTCAGTGGTATGGGCTCCGGCAGGATGCCCTTGACGGTGAGAAAACCGAACCGCTCCGCCAGTTCTTCGATGATGATTTTGCGCTCCCGGAGGCATCGTTTCAGGGCTTCCCAGGCCATGAGTTCGGTGATAATATCATCCATTCTGATCACCAGATAGCCGCCGTTGGCCTTGTGAATGGCCCCCGAACGGATCATGGTGAAGTCACTGGTGAGAGCGCCGAACTGCGCTTCCTTTTCCAGACGGCCGATGAGGTTGTTGAATGTGGGATTCATCTCGATAACGACCGGAGCACCCGTCAGGCTGGTATTGTCCACCAGAACATTTACCTGGTACCTCTTGAAGACATCGGCCACTGCCCGGGCAACAAAGGGATTGCCCTCGGCGGATTCAGGTGGCGAACGGAAAAGGTCTCTGTTCTCGATGATACTTTCCTGCACCGCCTTCAGGTGCTCAACAATGCCAGGAGCATCACCGTATTTCTTCTCCAACTCTTCGATTGGCACCTTAAGAATGAATTGGACGACCTCTCGATCCAACTTTTCAACCTGCTCCCTTATCTCTCTGTCCCAGTTCCGCATCTGAGCCATGGCATCCTTGATCTGGCCTTGAATGGTCTCCTGGCGCTTTGCCATCTGCTCCTTGGCTTCGGGACTGAGGGCCAGCACCTCCTGATCGCTGAGAGGCTTGCCATCCATAAGAGGCACCAGTATCACACCCATGGGCGACATCTGAATGGCAAAACCGTTGCTGTGGGCCAACTGATTGAGCTGGTTGAACAGCTTCTCTCTTCTCTCGTTGAAAGTGCGGCTCAACTCATCGCGTATCCTGACATACTCCTCGCTTTCGAAGGCTTTGCGGATCTCCGTATGGGCGGTCTCCATGAGTTTTCTCATATCCCTTTGAAATTGGATGGCCATGCCCGCCTTGAGCCGGAGCGATCTGGGCCTGTAGGGATCATCGAAATTATGAACGTAGCACCAATCGGGCGGGGTGTGTTTGCTCTTAGCCACGCGTTCCAGAAACGCGGTGATGGCCGTCATCTTGCCTGTGCCCGGCAAACCGGCTGCATAGATATTGAAACCCGAATTCTGTATCTCCAGTCCAAACTGAAGAGCCTGAAGCGCCCGACTCTGCCCAATTATGGTCGGCGCCGCCTCCAGGTTCAGCGTGCTCTCAAACCCCAGGCTCTCCGGGACACAGATTTTTCTTACCTCTGCCGCAGTCAATTCTTTCATCATAGTGGGCTTGCCTCTCCTTCAAGAATGTCGGCTACTGGTTGGCACGCGGCCATTGTACCACAGCATCCTGCAATCAGGGCAAGCCCCTGGATACTATCTACCATTCGATCTCCAGAGTGGACCTTGTTTGCATTGAGGAGTGCCGGTGAGGAAGCTTGACGTACTCAGCAGGAGACTGGCAATATTGCTTGATGAGAGCCCAATTCTGCAGAAGAGATCCAGTGCCCGCAGATATGAACGCATGAACTTGAGTGAGAAGTCCAGACTGGCATCGGAAAGAGGATATCTCCTCTACCAGAGGTTGCAGAAATGCAGCCTCTGCCCCAGAGATTGTCAGGCGAACAGACTGGAGGGCCAAACAGGGTACTGCGGAGCAGGCAAGGATCTGGTGGTCTACACTGCCTTCCTCCACCATGGCGAGGAGCCTGGAATCAGTGGGGAGGGGGGGAGTGGTACCATATTCTTTTCGGCGTGCAATTTGAAGTGCGTCTACTGCCAGAACCACCGCTTTTCTCACTCTCTCGAGGGAAACAGGGTTACCAGCGAGGACCTGGCGGGGCTTATGCTTCGCCTGCAGGAAAAGGGGGCGGAGAACATCAACCTGGTCACTCCGACACATTTCCTACCGCAGATCCTGGAGGCACTGTCGATCGCTTTTCGGACCGGACTCAGGCTACCCTTGGTCTATAACACATCGGGATATGAGAAAGCGGAGACCATCGAAATCCTGGACGGGATCGTCGATGTCTACCTGGCGGACATGAGGTATATCACCCCTTCAGTGGCAGAACGGTATTCCAATGCCCCCGACTACCCTTCGGTCAACCAGAAGAGCCTTCAAAGGATGCACCAACAGAAGCAGACCACCTGGAAGGGGGAACTGCTGAAGGAGGGAACGATTGTTCGCCACCTGGTACTGCCCGGGCACGTGGATGAGTCCATAAAGGTGCTTACCTGGATCAATGAGAACATCCCCAGAGCAATCATCAGCCTGATGTTCCAGTACCAGCCATATTTCAAGGCGCATCTCTATCCAGAGATAGACCGCAGAGTGAATGAGGCCGAATACAACAGGACAAGAGATTTCCTTGAGGGACTGGACCTGGAGGGATGGGTGCAGGAGCTATCCCCTGAAGGGGAACTGGCAGGAGTGCATTTCAAACCTTCCCTCGAAGGATTGCTCTGAACCCGGGGATGTTCTCACGTCGAACGGAACCGGCACTCTCCGATTCTCCGACCGCAACCTCACAAGCCAGTTTCCCACAGACAGACAGAGAATGCACGAGGCGGCAGCCTATTCTGCCTTTTTGTGTTTGTGTGCTGTCTTTTGAAGCGGTTTTATGAATGGCTCATCGGGATGAAGATGTGGCTCATATCCACGCTTGCCCAACTTGCTGTGTTTGCTCCGGCTCTTCTTAGCACCCTTCAGTTGAGATCTGCCAGACATCCAGTACACTCCTCCCAGCTAACCTGCATTGTCTCATTATTTTATCATCTCAGGTACCAGGGATATCAACACACCGGCCGCAATGGCCGTGCCAATAACACCAGCCAC
>JBGOWL010000202.1:0-3889 GCA_041478585.1 Dehalococcoidia bacterium
CATAGCCCCAGGAGTGGTAACCGAGGCCGAACGGCAGGGGATTGAAGAAGTTGGCCAGAATCAGCATCAGCGGGGTTACCAGGTGGAAGACCTGGTTGCTGACATTCAGACGCTTGGTGATGAGAAGTGAGGCCAGGAAAGAGAGCACCGCCAGCAAGAAGGGGATAGGGCAGAGAACCAGAAACCCGGTGACAAACATGGTCTGACCCTTCCCACCAGCCCACTTCAACCAGACGCTCCAGATTTGGCCCACCACAGCAGAGACAAGCATCACCAGGTAGGCCCACAGCTCGCCAACAAGGACATGGGCTATTAAGAGGCACAGGAAAGTCTTCAATATCTCACCAACAAGGGACAGCAAACCCGCTACCCTGCCCGCATGAATCCACACGGCAGTGGAGGTGACATTGCCTGTGCCGAGCTTGCGAAGATCCTGCTTCCTGAAAATGTGCATCATTATGTTGGCAGTGGGGATGCTGCCGATGAGGTAGCCTATAGCTATGACGCCGATGACCAGGAGCAAAGTATCCATCCTGCCCTCCTGAAAGCTCGACCTAGATACATCGTTCCACGAGGTATATCATAGACTGTAGCTGGAAGCCCGTCAACACCCCATGATGTGAGCCAATCAGCGCCTTTATAATCGTTGTCGATTGTCTTGTCAGTGATCATTGTATCCCAGTATACACCGCTGTGCTATACTGAGGCAAGTTCAGGCCTGGCCGCCCGCCGATACGCATGAAACGAAACAAGATAGGAATCCTGGAACTGAGAAACGATCCCTTCATGGCTGACGTCATATCAAGGTTGGGCGATTTCCCCGTGGAGTTCCTTTCCTTTACTGACCAGCCTGTACCCGTTTCCAGTGAGTACAAGGTGGTGGTGGATCGACTGAGCTACTGCTACCCCTATCTGAATGAAATGGCCAAGACCATGTCCCTGGATGGAACGTACGTCATCAACAACCCGTTCGCTGCCTCAGTCAACAACAAGTTGGTGGAGGCCACTGTGTGTCAGAGCCTGGGGATTCCATTCCCCAAGTCCATCGTCCTGCCGGATCCAGTGCTCTGCGAGGAGACAGTTGACCTCGTTTCAGAACCCTGCTGGGAAAGGGCGGGCGATGAGGTTGGGTTCCCTTGTATCCTCAAGCCTATTGATGGCTATGGGTGGGAGAGTGTCTACGTCATAGACACCCTGGCAGACTTGCGGGAACGATATGCTGCTGTGGGTTCGGGAAGGACATGGCTTCTGCAGCAGAAGGTTCACTACGATCTCTACTATAGAATCTTCTGTATTGACAAGAGAGACATACTTTTTGTCAGGTGGAACCCGAAACCCTTCGACCTGGGAGAGTATCTATACACGGACTTGAAGGAAATCGGCTCTGTCAGGGAGAAGCTTACGGAACAAATCATCCAGCTCAACTCATACCTGGACCTGGACATCAATGCCGTGGAGTGGTGCATAGATAACAACGGCCAGGCCTGGGTTGTCGACGCTTTCAACGAAGTTCCTGATGTGCCTGAGGAGCATCTCCCTCACGAGTACTACTGGTGGATTGTGGATCGGTTCGCATCCTGCATACTGGACAAACTTGATCCTGGTAAACGGAACAAGAGCATCTTTGACCTGCTCCTTCCTCAGTCGTCAATGTAACTCATGGCCGTATTCATGTGTTTGAAGGACTCCTTGCCCCATCTCCAGCGCGAAGGCTATCGAACTGACGCACCTCTTATTCAACCTGACTCGACCTGAAATGGGCAAAAAGCTTCTGCTGTTGTATAATTCACATCTAGGCGGGCAGTCAAAAAGGTTGGTTTAGCTAATTCGGAACATGTCGGGAGGATGTAGCATGGAAAACCGGGTGGGTATATTCATCGATGGCAGTAATCTCTATCATGCTTTGCGAGACAACTGTTTGCGTGTCGATCTCAACTTTGCCGAGTTCACCAGCAAGCTGTGCACCGGCCGACCGTTGTTTCGAACATACTACTACAATGTTGTCCAGGACCCACTCCAGCGTCCTGACTCCCACCGGGAACAGCAGGAGTTCCTCGATACACTTCGAAAAACGCCATATCTGGAAGTTCGACTGGGTAGCACCAAACTGCTCCAGGGAGTTCCTGTGGAAAAGGGCATTGATATCATGCTGGCCACTGATCTCCTCAATTATGCCTGGAAAGATCTGTATGACGTGGCAATATTAGTCAGCGGGGACGGTGACTTCGCCTATGCTCTTCAGGCAGTGAAGAACGCGGGCAAGCATGTCGAGGTAGCCTACTTTGGAAGCAATGTCTCCAAGAGTCTTTTGGAGGTAGCCGACAATAACCTGTTGCTGGACAGCAACTTCTTCAGGGGCCTCTGGCGGAGCAAGAATCGCCGCACACGCAGGCCGCGGAAGATTCTGAGACGGAGTGAGGAAGCCAGCGCTCACGCTCCAAACAGTAATGCTCCCATTGCTACGAATGCTGCTGCCCCCATGCCATAGCACGGGTGACTGACCAGGGGTATCATCAATCGATAATCGGGGGTGCCAAGTGACGTACCACAGAATGCTGGTTCTGTTGGACGGGTCAGAGCTGGCTGAGAAAGTCCTCGTATACGCAAAGGAGCTTGCGGGGAGACTGGATCTGGATGTAACCCTGCTCTATGTTTGCAACAAGGAAGAATACCAGGTACTTCCCATGCATCGATCCTATGTAGAGCGGGCGGCCGAGCTCACCAAGACGCAAATCGAAGCGGTTCGGGCAAGCGTCGGTGGTCAATCGAAGGGCAAAGCCGGCCAGGTGGCAGGCAGAGTGACTGTCGGCTACCCTGCCGAGGAAATACTTCGCCATACAGACGAAAACAACATCGATCTAATCCTCATGACAACCCACGGCCGGTCAGGAATAAAGCGATGGGTCCTGGGTAGCGTGGCCGATAAGGTGGTCCGTGCATCGAGAGTCCCCGTCCTGCTCATTCGCGCGGGGATTCCTGATGACATTGCTTATGACAAATGGCCGAAGACGACAATTCTGGTTCCCCTGGATGGTTCGAAACTGGCAGAATCAGTCCTTCCCCATGCAGAGGCCCTGGCCAAGCAAAGAGGTCTGGACGGTGCTGAGTTGGTGCTGCTTCGAGTAACTGAGCCACCGACGATTCCATCAGACTACCCGGCCGCTATGCCCGAGCGTTGGAAGGAACATGTGGAGCAAGAAACGTCCAGGCGCAAGCGTGAAAGCCAGCAGTACCTGGCTGGCGTGGAAAAGCGTCTCAAGGATGCTGGCCTCAATGTGCGCTCGGAAGTGCTGGTGGGCAACCCCGCCGAGGAGATAGTTGGCCATTGCAGCAGGAATCGCTTCAGCGTTACTGTCATAGCTACTCACGGACGCTCCGGCCTCAGCCGTTGGGCCTACGGCAGTGTTGCCGAGAAGGTTCTCGTGGGGAGCTCTAGCCCGATCCTTGTCGTCAGGCCGCGCTGACCACATAGCGTCTCGCACAGATACCCCCCAGTACATCTGTTCCATTGTTCCATCCGTATGATGGCGGACGGCGTCAAACCCGGCGTCACCTGCGAATATCAACGATCTGTAACCAGCAGTGAGGTGAACTTTGAGCGAACTACCTGAGATCGGCAAAATATCGGCCAAGATTTTCGACGAACTCATATTGCCCCGCCTGGGAGCTGACAATGCCAGTGTGATAGTCAAACCGCAGCACGGAGTCGACGTGGGGATAGTGGAGATAGGAGACAAGGCGGTAGCCATCACTACAGACCCCGTGTTCATTGTGCCGGAGTACGGCTGGGAGAGGGCCGCCTGGTTTGCTATTCATATCCTCGCCTCCGATGCTGTGACCAGCGGGCTGAAGCCCACCTACCTTTCTATTGACCTCAATCTTCCCATGG
>JBGOWL010000289.1:0-2540 GCA_041478585.1 Dehalococcoidia bacterium
CCGCTGGCTGGATGAGGAAGGGGAATTGCAGAGAAAACAGGAGAAGGTGTTGCCTTTCTCTAACAATCAACATCCGACAGTTGCCCGTGAGCCGGAGAAGAAATTCAACGAAGCGATCACCCTACCAAATGTCTTCCTTTTCGGTGTCAACCGGTCAAAGCTGGAGCAGGCAGCCAAAGAGAAGCAGTCTGAATTGAATGTGGTCTCTGAACTGCGGGAAGCCAGTGTCTTTTTGACCTGCAAGGCCTACTATCGCAGGAGACCTCAGAAGGTGAGGGATGCCGAGTTAGCTGGTTTGCCTGTCTACGTGCTCAAGGGCAATACGGTAGGGGAGATGCGGCAATTCATTGACTCACTGGCCGGCCCCAAGAGAAGAGTGGATGTAGTTGGGCTTGCCCTGAAGGAAGCTGAAGAGGCTATCGTTCAGGTGCTCAATGGGAGAGACTCAGTGCAGCTCAGCCCGCGAAGTTCCTATATTCGTCGGCTGCAACACCAGATGGCAGAGCGCTCTCGGCTGACTTCACGCAGTCTGGGCAGGGAACCGCAGCGCAGAGTCGAAATACTTAGAACCTCTCAAGGATGAGCTTTTGGCGCTATTTATCACCTTTGAGGGAGGGGAAGGATGCGGAAAGAGCACTCAAGCCAGGGCTCTCTATAGGAGACTGTCTAAGTCAGGCATTTCGGTGCTGCTCACCCGTGAGCCGGGCGGCACCCCTTTAGGCGAACAGGCTCGACGCCATCTAAAGCAAACAGGAAAATCACCCATTTCGCCTCTGGCTGAACTGTTTCTTGTTGCTGCCTCTCGGGCGCAATTGATAGAGGAGGTTATTCGCCCGAGCTTGAATAGAAATATCACGGTCATCTGTGATCGTTATGCTGATTCTACTCTGGCTTACCAGGGGTATGGTCGGGGGGTCGATTTGAATGTTATTGGGACCGTCAATACCATTGCGACCGGGGGACTGTCACCCGACCTGGTTATTCTGCTGGATACTCCAGTTGAAGTGGGGTTGGCCCGCAAGAGGGCGGCCAAAAGTGACCGCTTCGAAAGCGAGGGGATAGCCTTTCATCGGCGAGTGCAACAGGCTTATCGTACAATGTCCAGCGCTGATCCGGGGCACTGGTTGGTAGTAGATGGCACGTTGCCTGCCAGAAAGATTCAAGGCAGGATTTGGGCTAGAGTGAGCAGGATGATCCAACGAGAGGGTGGTCGATGAGCAAGCCGATGGTGGCTGTGGCCATGAGCGGTGGTGTTGACTCGTCGGTATCTGCGGCTCTACTGAAAGAGGCGGGATACGAGGTCATTGGCGTGTATATGCAACTATGGCATGAGGAGAGATCAGCCAGTTCCCGTGTTCGTCCTGTTTGTTGTTCACATCGGGATGCCGATGATGCCCGTCGGGTATGTCAGCTTCTTGACATACCCTTCTACATCTTCAATTTTGAGGCGCAGTTTCAGCGTTATGTGATTGACTACTTTTGTGGTGAGTATTCGCAGGGGCGGACGCCCAACCCCTGCATTGCCTGCAACCAGCAGATCAAGTTTGATGTCCTCTTGCGCCAGGCGTTGTCTCTCGGTGCTCAATACCTGGCCACAGGTCACTACGCCAGGATTCAAGAATCAGATAATGGCTACCATTTGCTCAAAGGCATGGATCCGGGCAATGATCAGTCCTATTTTCTCTACACCCTGGGCCAGGGGGATTTGCAGCGTTTGCTGTTCCCTTTGGGTGATTGTCGAAAGGGACAGGTGCGCCGCATGGCAGCAGAGAGGGGTTTGCCGGTGGCTGACAAGCCGAAGAGCCAGGATCTCTGCTTTGTTCCTGATGGACGCTATCCGGATTTTGTCAGAGAGTACGTTTCTCCATCACCTGGAAATGTCGTTGACATTGAAGGAAACGTGCTGGGAAGGCACAAAGGCGTAGCCTTCTATACCATAGGGCAAAGAACCGGCCTTGGGATTGCTGCAGGCAGGCGTCTCTACGTGATAGCGATCAATGCCATGGCCAATTCAGTGGTGGTAGGTTCCGAGGATCAACTCTTCGCTTCCAGGCTGGTAGCAGGAAACGCTAGATTTGTGTCTCGGAGGCCGGAATCCCCGATGGCTGTTAAGGCTAAGATCCGCTACAAATCCCCGGAGATCGGCGCCACTCTTCACCCTCGTGAGCGGGGTATGGAGGTTCTCTTTGACAAACCACAGAGGGCTATCAGTCCCGGTCAGGCGGTGGTGCTCTACCAGGGTGACCAGGTTCTCGGTGGTGGAGTAATAGAGGCATCTTGATCAGACTGCCTACATTTGACAGTGAAAATGAGCTTGGCGCCCTTGGTTATCGGCTCATAGCTGGTGTTGATGAGGTGGGCCGCGGCGCTCTGGCTGGCCCGGTGTTCGCAGCGGCAGTGATGCTTCCTGTTGATGCCGATTTCGCCTGGCTGCCGCTGGTACGTGATAGCAAGCAACTGTCGCCTAGACAAAGAGAACACCTGTTTCAGTTGATTCAACAGGACAATATCCCCGTGGGATTGGGCAAGGTTCCTCATAG
>JBGOWL010000108.1:0-6067 GCA_041478585.1 Dehalococcoidia bacterium
AGCTTGACGGTCTTGCACAAAACGTTCGATATAGATAAAATTCGCTTGCACTGGCAGGTTGGACATCGACACGCACCTGAGAGGCAAGGAGGAACCGTGGTAGGTGAAGAGCAGCTAATCAGGGAATATGTAGACCGATTCGAACAGAAGTATGCCGGCCGTTCTATCTATGCAGAGTGCCTGGAAGACATGGGCCACCTGGACCTGGGGCAGATCACTGAAGAAGAGATCAGAACGGTCATACAGCCCTTCTTGTACAGATGGGGAAGGATGGGACGAGTTCTCAATCAGGATGAGTTCAAAGGTTGGCAAAGCCGTCTGGCAATACAGATTCGAGCTATTCATGAGAAGCTCAGTGGTCTTGAGGCGATGCAACTCCAGACTGTTTCCCTAATTCATTCATCCCCGGATACTATCCGATGCTACGAATCACTGGAGGAGGCAGTCAAAAGCCCGATTGCAGTCGTAAAGGTTTTGCACCTTATCTGCCCAGATTTCTTTCCTTTATGGGATAACCGAATCAGGGAAGCTGTCATAGCTGAACTGGCTGACAGGTCTGAAGACAGCTACTCCGTGTTTGCTTACTACTGCTTCATGCAAGCGATACAAGATTTCGTTACGAAATATGATGAGGTCTTGTCCGAGCTAGCCGAGCAATACAGAAAGGGCAAACTGAAGATAGTAGATGAAGCCCTGTGGGCCTCACGAAGACCACTATCTTTCCTGTTCTGATTTGCATCTCTGCTGTCTATCCAGCCACATCAAATTCGCCATCGAATATGTATGAGTCGCAGCCTTTGTCCAGCATGACAAACCAACTTCTCGGGGCATCCTCTCTGTTCTCTCGTATACCAGTTATAGTGCCCATGTCACCGGTCTTACAGGCATTCAACATGTTCCCTAACATACGAATCCGTGAGCCAACCACCGCCCTCGTGTCTCCGTTGGCTCTCACGGGCAAGACTAATGCCCCATCGCTACTGACCCACACGGGAATATGCTGAGAACTGCCATTGTTGACAATTGTCCCAACGTTCACATACCACCTGACGTCGTTAGAATTGCGTTCCAGCATCTCGAACTCCCTCAGGAAGTCAGTCGCTAACCGTGGCAGGTACGATTCCTCTGCGCTCATTCTCTATGTGTTATGGCTTCCCTATAGGGGTTAGTCGGTGAAGCTGGATGGAAACCCTCAATCCTGGCTTGGATACAAAGGGGGATGGGGCCAGGCCATGCCACCCCTGTGCCCGTTGCCGTGACAGGGGTGGCAAACTGAGTAGACTCGAACAACCCCTTCCTTGTGCTGTCGGTATCGGCCTTCGCCATTTCCCCCCCTGGGTCAGGCCACGAGACATGCTTCTACGGTCAGGGCATCGGAGAGCTCTGGACACGTGCCTGGACGGTGGAATATGACCTGTAGTCGGCTCTGGGACTCGAGCTTCCGCTCCGACCAGCGACTGCCAGATAGCCGATAACGAACACTATCTCGAATGACCAGATCAATCCAAACAGCAGCCAGTCCATATCACTCTTCACTCTCTCGAAAAAGCATAAAACCGACCTTCCCAGGTCGGTTTCACTATTAGCTCCCCACTGCCCAAGTGACCATTTACAGGCAGCAGTTCATTGCTCCCTCAGTGCCTGCCAGCTTGATGCTAAATCTTCTGTATCTTGATACCTCTCTGTACTGATTAGTCGGTGAAGCTGGATGGAAACCCTCAATAAATAGCACGATACTCGCTTTTCTGGCATCCGCCGCTGTAGAATGCCGACAGATGGGTTATCTGATCCACATTTTCTAGTGCGGAGGTTATTGGTGAAGAATGTTGAGCTTTCCGTAAACGGCAACACCCTTACTATCACGGTGGACTTGACCAAGCAGTTCGGGCCCTCATCCTCTGGCAAAACCATCATCATTGCCTCTACCGAAGGGAATTTCCCGCTGCCTGGGCGGACCGAAGTAGTGGGCCTGAACGTCTATCGCAAGAAGTAGCCAGTCTGAACAGGATTGACAAAGGGAGTCCACCCTGCCAGGTCCGATCAGATGCCCAGCTACCCTAGCTGCCGGTCTCCTGCGAAGGAAAAGGAATATGTAGCAGAGTCAGCCAACCTCAGCTTGGAGACGAAGGGGGCAGCCTGAAGTTCAGGAAGGAAGCGGTGGTGGGGCAAGGTCAAAGGCTGGCAACTGTGACTCGAGAAGTGATAAAACTACTGGGGCAGGCCAATAGCATATGGGAGGTGTGAGATGAAGGCTCTGATTGTCTATGACTCGATGTATGGGAATACGGAGAAAATTGCCAAAGCTATCGGCGGTGCTATCGCCGGTGAGGCAAGAGTGGCCCCTGTAAGTGAGGTGAATTCTGCGGAATTGAAAACGATTGACCTTCTCATCGTCGGTTCTCCGACCCAGGGAGGCAGGGCGACTGCGGCGATTCGAGACTTCCTTGACAAAATTTCGGAGCCGGCTATCAAAGGTATCAATGTAGCTGCGTTCGATACCAGAGTCTCGACAAGAGTGGCCACGGTCTTCGGCTATGCTGCAGGAAGAATCGCTGGCAGTCTAAAAAGAAAGGGCGGTACTCTGGTAGCATCTCCTCAAGGCTTCTTTGTCAAAGGCACAGAGGGTCCGCTCAAAGAGGGGGAACTGGAGCGGGCTGCCGGCTGGGCCAAAGAGGTTGCCAAATAGCCTCTCCCTTGCTCTGCGGCCGGTATCGGGGCTGTGATAACCCGCGCTCCTCACGAGGCATCATGTGAAACGGTTGTCGGAGCGTCTTCTCCAGACGTCAGATGCGGAGGTGATGATGGCGGCGGAGGCCCCCGGCCGAGGGCTATGATTTGCGCTCGTGCGTTGCGGCCGAGTATAATCATCTAAGCGACACATGTCACTCGACTCTATTTTCAACCCCCGCTCCATAGCGGTCGTCGGTGCAACAGACAGTCCCGTAGCTGCTCCCGGCGCTCCATCCACCTCCTTCAATGCCCACACTCAGATATTCCTCTACACCCTGATTGACTGGGGCTACCCGGGGCAGATCTATCCGGTCAACACCAGGGGCGATGAGGTCCGGGGGCTGAAGGTGTACCGCAGCCTGCAGGACATACCCGGGCCGGTGGACTACGTCATCTGCATCATTCCTGCGGAGGCCACTCCCGGTCTGGTTCAGGACTGCGTGGCCAAGAGTGTCAAAGGGCTTCACCTGTACACCGCGGGCTTTGCGGAGACCGGCCTGGCCGACAGGAGTGCGCTCCAGGCCGAACTGGTCAGGGTGGCCCGCAGTGGAGGAGTCCGCATACTTGGCCCCAACTGCATGGGGATATACTGTCCGAAGTTGGGCATGACCTACGGCCCCAACTTCCCCAGGGAGGCGGGGAATGTGGCCTTCATCTCACAGAGCGGCAGCTACACCCTCCTGCTGGTGCGGGCGGCCGCAGCACGCGGAGTGCGTTTCAGCAAGGTAGTCAGCTACGGCAACGCCAGCGACCTGGATGAGATCGACCTCCTGGACTACCTGGCCGATGATCCCGACACGGAGATCATCGGTGCTTACCTGGAGGGGGCCAAGGATGGGGCGGGGCTGACGAAGGTGCTGACCAAGGCGGCGTCGAGGAAGCCGACGATCATCATCAAGAGGGGCAGCACAGAGGCCGGAAAGAGGGGAGCAAGCACCCACACCGGCGCTCTGGCCGGAGATGATTCCATATGGGACAGCATGCTCAGGCAGACCGGCGTTATCAGGGTGGAGGATGTCGAGGAGATGGCCGACCTGATGACCACGTTCGCCCTTTTCCCCCTGCCGCGGGGCCGCAGGGCGGCGATATTCGGGGTGGGCGGCGGGGCCGGGGTGCGAGCCTCAGACGAGTGTGAGGCCGGCGGCCTGATTCTCCCTCCGATTCCGGAAAGCATGATGGCGGATCTAGCGCGCTCTCTGACAACCGCTGGCACCATGTTGAAGAACCCGGTGGACCCCGGGCACTATGCGCGCGACTGGACGGCCATGATGCATCTGCTGGACAAATGGGAAGATGCGGACATGCTGCTGTGGCAGATAGCCCCGGACATAGAGGCACTGCAGAGTGAGATCATTCTCCAGTACATCAACCAGATGAGGCACCGCACGCTTCAGACATTCAACAGCCTGAGCAAGCCCAGGGCCGTCATCGTGCATGCGGTGGAAAGCGACATCGGCCTGCAGGCCCTGATAGACACGCGGAAGATGTGTGCCGAAAGCAGGGTGGCGTTCTACCCTTCTGTGTACCGGGCGGCGCAGGCCATAAGCCGGTACATGGACTACTGCGAACGGCATAGACCAACCTGCTGACGACCTCTCCCAAATATCTCCTAGTGCGAGAGGCCAGCTTGAGACGATCCCCCTAGCGAAATGCGCTGCCCGAGGGGACGCCGGCAAGGGGAGACGAAGCAACGAGACCGGAACACTACCACAGAAGCGTGACGGGTGTCGCCCTCCCCGGGAACGAAGCAGAAGACGTCATGAGGTCGCCGTAGACCGCCCGGGAGCGGAGGGCCGCTCGGCCATTTCATACCGGCCCGAAGTCGGAAGGGCGACGCCGTGGGGAGACGACAGGGCGCTGGCCGCAGGGTGTCAGGCTGGCCTGGGCAGGGCGCGGGGGCAGCCGGCATGCTTCAAGAAGGTGAAGTTAGAATGGCTGATGCCTTCTTGATGAATCTTTGAGCAGAGGCGATTACCGCTTCAGCTCCTGACTCCGAGAACTCAGATTCGTAATCAGCGGCTTCACGAAGGTTCATGGCATTAAGGAAATCGCGTGCTGCCCGGGCTTCCATGAGGTTTTCATCGACGAACAAGGCTTGTAGGGCCACAGCGAGGCAGTAGTGGCTTTTCTCCCGATAGCCGCGGGAGTAGACAAGCGCTCTGCCGGCGTGGAACATGGCGTAATATCCCTGGATAGTGGACCATTTGTAGCGCTGGGCGGCGAACCCAGCCTTGGCATCGGATAGATCGCTGCGGGCAATGGTGAGTTCCTTCTGAACCAACTTCTTGCCGCTGGAGAAGGAGATGATCTTCCCGCTATCAAGACAGCGCTTAAAGCCTTGATTCATCTGGTACCCTTTCCCATTGCACAATACCCTGATCTACCTCGGAGAGGAAAGCCTGCTGGGATTCCTCTGTCTGCAGAAGTTCGACAGGGCTCTTGATCACCGGTCGTATCTCGATGTTCTCGAACCCTGGTGGGAATTGGAAGTCTTCAATGACCTGCATTACCTTCTCTCTGTTATCTGACACAACGAAGAGATCCATGTCGCTCCGGGAAGTATCAGTGCCCTGGGCACAGCTTCCATAGAGGACTATCTTGACAGCCAAGGGCTTGAGCTCTCCCATCAATGGCTCGACAAGCAATATATTCATCAATTTCTTGAACTCGCGGATGGCAGGATTGGAGATATCAACGGAGTAGAAGTACATCCTGCCTTCCTGCCTGCGTTTGACGGCACCGGCAGAATAGAGCCTGTTCAAGGCGTGGTTGGCAGAGCCATAGGCTATGCTGAGCTTTCTGGCGATTTCTCTCTCGTAGAATTCCTGGTCAGAGAACTTAGCCAGAAAACCGAGGACTTTCTGGTTAGCGGTGTCGATGATATTGGTATACAGCATAAGGTCATCGCTCAAAATAGTGAGTATATGCTCATTATAGTGAGCGATGTGGTTGAAGTCAAGACGGATGGGGGGTGGAAGGATGGCAGGTAGCCAGGGACACCTGATAGCAGAGCCGTTGCTCGGCGGGTGGGAACAGAGCGCAGACGGTCTGCGACCGCCCGCAACTATACATTGAACGGTGATCGGTCACTCAGTAAACAAAGTAATGACCTCCACAAGTTCCGATCGATCCGATCCGCCCTTAACCATGACCTCCAAGACTGCGCCAACACCCGGGGCGTAGTACTTGTTCTCGATGACGCTTGATTGAAGCCGTGTGAAATCCTTGGTCTTCAGACAATTGTTGAAAGAGCCGTAGGTAACCGTGACGGATTCTTTCAGACTGAGTACCCCGGCCATGTCCTCT
The DNA here is from genome assembly GCA_041478585.1 of Dehalococcoidia bacterium. GTDB lineage: Bacteria > Chloroflexota > Dehalococcoidia > UBA2247 > RBG-13-53-26 > RBG-13-53-26. The sequence goes on from JBGOWL010000108.1 coordinate 6,037, forward strand.
GCCTCACCCTTGTAGTACTCCTGGCGATAGG
>JBGOWL010000233.1:0-3406 GCA_041478585.1 Dehalococcoidia bacterium
CCTATCTTTCCGGGCTGGAACAATGAGGGAAATCGCTTCATCTCAAACCTCTCTGCGCAATCGTGCTTCGACTGGATAGTACCGAGGGAAAAGGCGCATTAAATCTCAACCTCGCTCTCGGCTTAGCTGCTAATCCATCTTGTGGTTTTGAATAGAGATTATAGCTTTTAGGGGTCTCTCGGCGCAATTCAGTGAAGGCCAGAGTGGCCTGAGATGATGATAGGGCAGAACGCAGCCCACAGATTGAGGGCTATTTGAGGATATTGAGGATCTCCTTGAATCTGTATCCTTCCGCCACACGCAGCAGTTCGAACAACACAGTCTCGACGCTGGTTATACTGGCGCCCGCATCCTTCATCTTTTGCAGACCGATATCCCTATTCTCCGCTGTTCTCGAGGAGACTGCATCGGCAACAACATGTACCTCGTACCCGGATGCGACCAGATCAACAGTCGTCTGATAAAGGCAAACGTGAGCTTCAATGCCCGTAAGCAGCACCTGGCACCGCTGCAATGCGGAGAGCTCCTTCAAAAAAAGCTCATCTCCACAGCAGCTAAAACTCAGCTTGGGTATCCTCCGAACGTTGGGCACCAGGTCCGCTACCTCCGGTATCGTCGGACCCAACCCCTTTGGATTCTGCTCCGTCAGCAGCATGGGTATGCCCAGAACCTGAGCCCCTTTGATGATCTTCTCAACATTTTCAAAAAGCAGTTCCTTGCGGTACATCGACTGGGCCAGCTTGCCCTGCATATCAATGACCACCAGAACACTCTTATCTGACGTAAGCATCGGACTCGACCTCCTGGGAAATCGTGATTGATCTAAAGGAGTTCAGAACTCCAGAGTATCCCAATGATTGAAGCCCCTGGAGTAATCCAGATAGTCGATCATCCTGGGGCTGATCTTGAGGAAAGGGATGATATCGATGGTAACTCCATAGCCACCGAGGTACTTGTGCACTTGAGGGAACTTCTGGCCAAACATCCTCTGCACCTTCTTCAGTTGGCTCTCATCGGTGATCCATTCGACCGTGCCGGACAAATGCACTCCCCTGATCTCATCCCAGTCCAGACAGTCTTCCGTGACCGCCAAGGCTATCTTATTGCAGAACGCAATGTTCTTCGCCTTCCGGCTGCTGGGGTCAGTCATAAAGAAGATGTCAAGCCCCTGGTTCACGTATGATACGGTGCTGACATGTGCACCGCCATCCTCACTCACCGTAGCCAGGGCGCAGTGCCGATGGGCATCCAGGTAGTCGATGATGGCTTTCCTAATAGCTTCCTTCATATCCGCCCTCCTTCCATCTTCTTCTTCCATGAAACACGCTAGAATAAAAAAGAGAAAGCATAGTGACTCTCAGCCGCCGTGCTTTTGCTAGCCTTGCGAAGCAGAGGAGCGTCTCAGCTCAAAAACCACTGGGTTCCCCGGGTCGGGGCAGGCAACCGTAGCTCTGTTCGGGTCGTCCTCCCAGGGGAATGAGCCACCATACTGCAACACCTCGGCAAAGGGGAACAGCGTATAGAAGGCCCACGAACACACGCCCAGCGGGGTTTTGTCTCCGATGACAAATTCATCACCTACCCTGTGACCCGCCGCACAAGTGCCCTTCTGCGATATCACCCTGGCTATCACCTCAGCCATTCCTGTTCCTCCCGCTCCTTCCAGAGATAACCTGCTTACAGATCAATGACGAATTGTCCATTCTTATAGAGCAGTTCACCATCTACGTGGATCTCACCACCATGTCGAAGGTCGCTGACCAAATCCCAATGAACAGCCGACTCGTTCTTGCTGCCCGTCTCAGGATAGCCTGCTCCCAGTGCCATATGGAAACTGCCGTTTATCTTCTCGTCGAAAAGAATCTGCCGCGTAGCACGGGTGATGCCTTCATTGGTGCCAATAGCAAACTCCCCGACACGCCGTGAGCCCTCATCGGTATCCAGCGTCTTCAGCAAGAACTCCTCATTCTTCTCCGCGCTGGCCTTCACCACCCGTCCGTGCTCGAACCGCAATCGCACCCCCACCACCTCACGCCCCCCCTCAATAGCCGGGTAAGAGAAATAGGCATGTCCCTCGATACTGTCCTCGACCGGACCGGTGAAGATCTCGCCGTCAGGCATATTGTAGCGTCCATCGCAGTTAATGAAGGCCCGTCCGGCGATGCTCAGCAGAAGATCAGTTTCGGGACCGATGACGTGCACCTGCTCCTTGCCCTTGAGCCAGTCAACTATCTTTTGCTGCTGTTCCGAGAAGCGCCGCCAGTAACCCACCGGATCATTCATGTCAGGCAGGCAAGCGCCATAGGCAAAGTCTTCATACTCACTCAGGCTCATCTCCGCATCCTGGGCATAGGCGTTGGTGGGGAAAAGGGCAAACGTCCAGCGCAGCTCTCCTGCGGCCGAACGTTTCATGAATATCTTCATCAGCTCAGTGTGTGCCTTCTCACGCAGCACCATCTTGGACGGGTCAACATTGGTCAACGACCTGGTGTTGTTCTCTCCACCAATGGAAATGCGCACCTCGTACGTCTCCGTGATCAGCTTGCGCGGCTGGTGAATATATTGCAGTTGCTCATCTGAAGCATAGCGAAATAGCAGTTCCTCCATCCCCGCTGGGGCGGCATTCATGAGCGGGTGTCCGCCAGCCTGCAATACCCTAGCATAGACTGCCTTCAGCAACGGTTCTGCCAGGCTGGCCCCCTCGATAAGCACCCTGTCTCCAGGGCGTACCGCCACCGAATAGTTGACCAGGAGATCGGCCAGTTTCTCCACACGCGGATCTGCTATTTCCGCCTCCTTAACCTACCATTACCCTTACAGCACCAGGGATAATCTCAAAGATGGCAGGCAGGCTGCCCACTAGATCACCATCCATCTCCAGGAGCACCTCTTCTTCTGAAGTGACTTCAACCCGGCGACCCCGACAGTGGCTCACTTTCTCCAATCCCAGATGCTTCCCATTGCGCAGCTTGGGAACATGCCACAACCCTTCGAAAATACCGAAATTGCCGACATTAACGATATCAAAGAGACCATCATCCATCCTGGCCTCTGGAGCTGCCAGGAATCCCCGACCAAAGTACCTGCCGTTGGCGACGATAGTGTTTCTTATTGCCATACATGCCGGCGAACCACCGTCAATGGAGATGCTCACCTTCCTGGCCCTGTAGAACGCGGCAGCGGTGAGGATGCCCCAAGCGTAGTTGGGGCGCGGACCCAGTATCCGCGGCGCACGGCTGGCCTTTTCGACCACCAGCCCTCCCGCGCCGAGATCAGCTATGTTTATGAAGAGGCGGGTCTCCTTCTCCCCACGGAGGTTAACGAACTCCACCTTGCCTACGTCAAGCCTCTTGATGCTGTTGGTGTCCAGGGCTTTGAGGGCAGGGGTTGTCTCTAAGGTAAAACC
>JBGOWL010000262.1:0-2957 GCA_041478585.1 Dehalococcoidia bacterium
AGGCGCCATCCGCCGGGTTCCCAATAACGGAACCATCTCCTGGAGTGCCATGACCAGCGGCACTTCGAACACTCTTTATGGCGTCTGGGGCAATTCCTCTTACATCTACGTTGTCGGCCAGTCAGGCACTATTCGCCGCTGCGCGGTGGGCAGCACTACCTGGAGCGGTATGACCAGCGGCACGACGACCCAGCTCAACGGTATCTGGGGCAGTGCCTCCGACAACATCCTTTCGGTGGGTAGTGGCGGAATCATCATCCAATACGATGGTGTTGACGACAATGGCGATGGCAGCCTGTGGGATCCGATGATAGGAGACACTCCGATCTATGAGTGGAAGGATAGCCATTCCGGTGAGACAGTGATTCTTAAGACAGCCTATCCCCTGGCAAACACGACAACCTACGGGACGACTGATATTGATCAGGCTGCCTACGGTGCCTGGTCGATGATTGTCATCTACTCCAGCCCGGAGACCAAAGGACACCAGCTCTACCTCTACGATACCTTCCGCTTCTATTGGCATTTCGAGGAGAACTTCGCGGTTCAGGACTTCCTGGCCCCGCAGGATGTGCTGACCGATCCCAATGCTGCCCGGCTGACGTGTTTCATCGCCGAGGGGGATGATGTACTCACCGGAGACACGATTTCGGTTAATGGGAGCGCTCTCTTTGGCGGAGTGCCCTATGCCTGTAATCCGGTGACTAATGTGTGGAACTCGAAATCCAGTGTGGCTGGAATGAGCAACATCGGCATAGACATAGACACGTTTGCCCTAGCATATCCCATCGTTCAGCCAGGAGACACAAGTGCTGTAATCAGGGTGCACACTGATGACGACGGCTGGTGCATGGTGTACATGGTTCTGTCCTTCCGCAGCAATATCACCAGCGGCGGCATAAGCAGCATCAAGATCGAGTGAGGCCGATGTCGAGGAATGAGGAGCATTGTTCTTATCGGAGTGATAAGGCAGCGCGGGGTGATATGGTGAGCTACTCGGCTCGGTAATATGAGCCATTCGGACCTTCCCAAGAACGCCCTGCTGTGGCAAAATTGGCCTTGGTCATTTTGGAAGTAAATGGATTCTTCAGCCAGTAGTGGGTCGATTCTCCGAGACTCGACAGCAGTAGTATGATGTAGCAGGATTGTGAGGATATCTTATGAAAACTAAATGGATCCTAACACTAGGCATACTGGTCATTCTCCTGGTGGGCATTGCGGTGTACTACACGCGGCAGCAGGACAGGCATGACCGGTTGAGCGAAGACCTCAACACGGTGCAACAGACCCTGATCATGAACAGCCAGCAGAAGGACCTCCTCCAGTATCAACTGGACGTGGCCAACCTGGCCTATGCCGATAAGACGGCAGTGTTTCCTGACTCCAGTCAGTCAATGGATGTGCAAGAGGCGCTGCTGGGAGCAGCGGATGAAGCCGGGGTGGAGATAACCCTGCTGGGCTGCCCCCCAGCGGTGATGGAGGCGCAGGGAGATACAAGCTATCAGGTGTTCCTGGTGAGCCTGGGGGTTGAAGGTGAAGTTGAGGCCCTGCTTCGATTTGTGGCTGTCCTGGGATACTGGGTGCCATCGGCTGATGTGGCATCCGTTTCTTTGAATGCCTACGATGATGGCAGCGGCATACTAAGCATGAGCCTGATGGTTTATGCGCTTGGAGGCACAGGGTAATGGCTAAACGGCAGGTTAGTCTACACATCGATGATGCGGCCATCCGGGTGATGGTCTCCAAGGGGTGGGAACCACTGAAGTGGTCCACTATGGTTCTGGAGCCGGGTATGGTCAAGGATGGGGTGATTCAGGACCAGGTGGCCGTGGCGGCCAAGATCAGGGAGCTTTGGCAGGCTGTGAAACTGGGGGGGAACAAGAAGGTGGTGGTGGGTGTCAGCGGGGTGAATTGCCTGTACCAGATGGTTACTCTGCCGGAGCTGCCGGAGAACCTACTGCCCGAAGCGGTGGCCAGAGAGGCGACCCACAACCTGGGCATAGAGACAGACCAGGTGTACCTTTCGTGGCAGATACTGTCCGTTGATCACGGACAGATGAAGATCTATCTCACGGTGATGTCCCGGGATATGATCGATGGCATATTGAGCACGCTGCAGGAGGCGGGGTTGAAGGCCCACATGATGGACATAAAGCCTCTCTGCCTGGCCAGGGTGTCCAGCGAGCCGAGGGCAGTGCTGGTGGATACGCAGCCGGGGAATTTCGATGTGGTGGTGCTGGCGAATGGCATTCCCGAGGTGGTCCGCAGCCTGTCGTTTCCTGAGGAGGCGCTACTGGGTGAAAAGACGGCCCTCCTGAAGCGTGAGATGGATCGGGCCATTGTGTTCTACAACTCGGCGCATATGGACAAGGTGATTGACCTTACCGTGCCCATTCTGGTCTCGGGAGAACTGGCCCATCAGGAGGGCGAGTGGGAGATGCTGCGGGGACCACGGGAACGCACGGTGAAGGTTCTAGAGTCACCGATGATGGAGCGAGCTGATTTCGATCACAGCAGGTATGTCACCACTGTGGGGCTGGCTCTTAAAGAAGTGCTGGCTGATGAGGTAGGTGCGGTTTCCCACTCTATTGTCAATTTCAATGCACTGCCGGGGGCGTACATGCCGCGGAAGCAGTCACTGGCCGAGGCCTTGTGGTTGCCCGTGGTGATCGGGGGCGTTCTGGTGGCGGCGGCGGGGATCGGGCTGTGCGCCTATATGCAGGGGCAGAACAATGACCTGGCCGCTGACGTCAAGGCGGAGGAGGCCAGGATTGTAGAGCAGAACCTGACGGAGAAAGACATGGCTGCATTGGAGGAGCAGGTTTCAACGGCGCAGGCGGCCGCAGAGCAGGTGGAGAGCGCGCTGGCGGGCTGGGACGCCAACCGGGACCTGGTTGCCGGTGACCTATGGGAGGTGTACGACAACGTGCCGGAGGGTATGAGCCTCGACTCTGTAG
>JBGOWL010000051.1:0-7998 GCA_041478585.1 Dehalococcoidia bacterium
AACGCCAGCTTGAGATCCCAGCTACGCTGACGGTGAAGCAACTGGCCAGTATGTTGGGTGTGAGTGGGGTAGAGATAATCAAGCTTCTGATGAAGTACCGGATTATGGCCAATCTTAACCAGGCCATCGATTTTGACACTGCAGCGGTGGTAGCTTCGGACTTGGGCTACGAAGTGGTGGTGAAGGCGATACCTCAGGCGGAGGCGGTGCCAAGCAGAAATGTGAAGGAGGAGAATCCGCAGCCACGACCGCCGGTGGTGACTGTGATGGGGCATATCGACCATGGCAAGACCAAGCTTCTCGATGCTATCCGTGAAGCGAATGTAGTCGCATCCGAAGCGGGTGGTATTACACAACATATCGGCGCTTATCAGGCGGAAGTGTCTGGCAGAAAAATCACCTTCCTGGATACACCGGGACATGAGGCTTTCACAGCGATGCGGGCCAGGGGTGCAAAGGCGACCGATGTTGCTGTTCTGGTGGTAGCGGCAGATGACGGGGTGATGCCGCAGACGCGGGAGGCCATATCTCATGCTAAAGCTGCCGGTGTTCCTATTGTGGTGGCTATTAACAAGATCGATAAGCCCGGTATCAATCTGGACAGGATAAAGCAGCAGCTTGCTGAGGAGGGGTTGGTCATAGAGGAGTGGGGTGGAGATACCGTCTGCGTACCTGTCTCGGCAAAAAAGAAACAGGGAATCTCTGATCTTCTGGAAAACATTCTGGTTGTTGCTGAGATACTTGAGTTGAAGGCTGATCCTGACAACCCAGCCAGTGGGGTGGTGATCGAAGCGGGATTGGACAAGACCAAGGGGGCGCTGGCCACAGTGCTGGTGCAGAGCGGCACTCTTAAGCTGGGTGATGCGGTGGTTATCGGTGATTCCTGGGGCAAGATAAAGGCAATGTTCAACGATGCTGGCAAACGGGTCAAGAAAGCTGAACCTTCAACGCCGGTTAAGATACTGGGGTTGAGTGGTGTGCCCCATGCTGGTGATGTCTTTACGGTGTTCTCCAATGACCGGGAGGCCCGATCCATAGCTGAAAAGCGACAGCAAGAGAAGCAACAGAGGTCGGGCAAGCCAGTAAGAGCGGTCAAGCTTGATGATGTCTATGCTCAAATTAAGGCAGGACAGGCCAAAGAGCTTAACCTCATTATCAAAACTGATTTCCAGGGGAGTATCGAGCCCATAAGAGATTCCCTGGAGCGACTGGCAACAGACGAGGTGAAGTTGAGGATCATTCATACAGGCAGTGGATCTATAACTGAAGGTGACATATTACTGGCCTTGGCTTCGAAAGGGATTATCGTCGGATTTCATACGGCGCCTACTCTGGGTGCGCAACGGATGGCTGAATCAGAAGAGGTGGACATCCGGCTGTATAACATAATCTACGATCTGATAGCTGATGTCGAGAGGGCTCTGAAGGGGATGAAGGAGCCATCCTATGTTGAGGCTGTTGATGGGCATGCTGAAGTGAGGGCGGTCTTTAGTGCAGGAAAGCGAAAGGCAGCCGGCCTTTACGTTACCGATGGTGTGCTAAGGAGGAATGCCCTGATCAGGGTCATACGCAACAAGGAAGTGATACTTCAGTCCAGCATCGCCAGTCTGAGGCGGTTCAAAGATGATGCAAAAGAGGTGGCTGCTGGTCTTGAATGTGGTATTGCGGTGGACGGCTTCAATCAGTTCGAGGTGGGCGATTTGATTGAGGTCTATCGTAAGGACAAAGTCGATGAGTCGGCGCGTTGAGCGATTGAACCATCTATATCGGGATGAGATCAGCGAGCTCTTACGTCGTGAGGCTAAAGACCCGAGGCTGGGTGTTTTTGTTACCGTGACCCGTGTCGTTATCTCTCCGGACCTGCAACATGCCAGGGTATTTGTCAGTGTTATGGGCACCGAGGCTGAGAAAGCCGGAGTTATGAAAGCCCTGGATACTGCCTCAGGTTTTCTCCGCAGAGAATTGGATGCGCGGCTGCGGCTGCGACATAGCCCTGCATTGAGCTTTTCCTACGATGATTCCCTTGAGCAGGCGGGTAGAGTTCTCCAGGTAATGAGTGAACTATCCACCAGCGAAGCTGGGGGACAGGAACCAGGTGAGCGTTGACGGGATTCTCAATGTCCTCAAACCGGCTGGCCCGACCTCTTTTGCTGTGGTTTCCCAGGTGCGGCGTCTCAGTGGCGAACAACGCGTAGGGCATGCCGGTACCCTTGACCCTGAAGCCACTGGAGTGCTGATAGTCTGTCTTGGTCAGGCAACGAGGATTATTGAATTCCTGGCCAAAGCCGCGAAGACATATCGGGCTGAGATTGAGCTAGGTATCACCACTGACAGCTACGATGCGGTCGGCAGAGTAATCCAGCGATGCGACACCTCATCTGTTACTGAAGACCAGGTAGGACAGGTTCTTGATTCATACCGTGGCGTTATCGAACAGATCCCGCCAATGCATAGCGCCCTCAGATATAGAGGAAAACGTCTTTATCAGCTTGCCCGGAAGGGGATTGAGGTAAGCAGGGAGCCGAGGAGAGTCGAGATTTATCGGCTCGATCTTGTACAGTGGCAGTCGCCTGTCATTACAATTGAGGTAGAATGCAGCGCTGGCACCTACATTCGGTCCCTGGCTCATGACGTAGGCGTAGCGCTGGGCTGTGGTGCGCATCTCAGAAAACTGGTGCGACTGAAGAGCGAGCCCTTCCGCATTGATGAGGCCGTCTCGCTTGATGCACTTGAGGAAGCGTTCCACAGTGGCTATTCAGAGAGCCTTCTTCACTCAATCGATGAGGTGCTTCTCGGTTGGACGGCCGTCATTCTCAGCAGGGAGAATGAGACTCTGGTGAAGAAGGGTAGTTCTGTGGTCCTTGAGGTCGCAGGTGGATCGGGGCTTGCCGATGATTGGTGCCGGGCCTACTCCGTCGATGGGCGTTTTCTGGCAGTATTGAAGCGGATTGATGAAAGACTGTGGCACCCTGAAAAGGTTTTCCGGGATGCCAGCTATGAGGCGGGTTAATCAGGGCTTCTGAGGGGATGCAGAATCGATAGTCGTTCCATTGCCCTATTTGACTGAGGCATGAGCTTGTGCTACAAGTATATACCAAAATTTGGGCCTTTACGGCAGGATTGCCAGAAGAGGAGGAGTAATGGCGAAAATGTATCACGATCGCGATGCCAAGCTGAATCTGCTGAAGGGCAAGACCATTGGCATCATTGGTTATGGTAGCCAGGGTCATGCCCATGCCAACAACCTCAAGGACAGCGGTTGCTCGGTGATGGTGGCTGAGGCACCCGGAACTGAAGGGTGGAAGAACGCTCAGAAGGCTGGATTCAGGGCGGCCACGGCTGACAAGGTGGCCAAGGCAGCGGATATCATTGTAATGCTTGTCCCGGATAATCTACATCCGGTGGTCTATCGGGAATCTATCGAAAAGGGGTTGTCTGCAGGAAAAACCCTGATGTTTGCACATGGATTCAACATTCACTACGGGCAGATTGTGCCTCCCACCAACGTTGATGTCAGCATGATTGCTCCCAAGTGTCCAGGACATATGCTGCGGCGGCTGTATACAGAGGGCAAGGGACCTCCGGCTCTGGTGGCTGTTCACCAGGATGCTTCTGGCAAGGCGAAGGATGTAGCTCTGGCTTATGCCAAGGGCATCGGCTGCACCAGAGCAGGGGTCATAGAGACTACTTTCGCAGAAGAGACGGAGACCGACCTTTTTGGGGAGCAGACAGTGCTTTGCGGTGGTGTCTCGGCGTTGATAAAGGCTGCCTTTGAAACCTTGATTGAGGCGGGCTATCAGCCAGAGATTGCCTATTTTGAGGTGCTCCATGAGTTGAAGCTGATCACTGATCTTATCTATCAGGGTGGCTTGACCTATATGCGCTATTCGGTTAGTGATACCGCCGAATATGGTGATTATACCCGTGGTCCTCGGGTTGTTGACGAGATGGCCAAGGAAGAGATGAGGGTCATTCTTGAAGAAATACAGGATGGCAGCTTCGCTCGGGAATGGATACTGGAGAACCAGGCTGGCCGCCCCTGCTTCAATACCATGAAGAGGAAAGAGGCGACGCATCCTATTGAAATCGTGGGCAAGAAACTGCGGGACATGATGCCCTGGCTTAAGGGCTGATGCTCTCCACTTATTGGAGAGACAAAGCCTGGTGACAAATGGCAATAGCCATAATCCAGGCAAAGTAATGGAGTTGGAGAGAGTGGAGGATACTGCTTCTTAGCGGTACTGTACGGCATGGACAAAGTCACTATTTTTGATACGACCCTCCGTGATGGAGAGCAGGCGGCGGGGGGGATGCTCAATGTTCAGGAGAAGCTGGAGATAGCCAGGCAACTGGAGAAGCTCGGCGTGGACGTTATCGAAGGCGGCTTTCCCGCCAGTTCCAAAGGTGACTTTGAAGCTGTGAGGCTTATTGCCAGAGAGATTCGCCAGTCAGCCATCTGTGCCCTGACCCACGCTAATGCAAGGGCTATTGATACTGCCTGGGAGGCAATCCAGGAAGCTGAACACCCCCGTATCCATGTGTTCCTCTCTGCCTCGGATGTCCATCTCTCTTATCAGCTCAAGAAGAGTCGTGAAGAAGTCCTCGGGCAGGCGCGGGATATGGTAGCCCGGGCCAAGACATATGTGAACGATGTGGAATTCTCGCCAATGGATGCCAGCCGTACTGATCCCGCCTATCTCTACATGATTCTGGAGGCGGTTATTGAGGCGGGCGCAACCACAGTGAATATCCCTGACACTGTAGGCTATGCCATACCTCAGGAGTTTGGCAATCTTATCCAGGGTATTTTCCGCAATGTACCCAACATCGGCAGGGCCATAGTCAGTGTTCATTGCCATGATGACCTGGGGCTGGCGGTGGCGAACAGCCTGGAGGCTGTTCGCCAGGGGGCAAGGCAGGTTGAATGCACTATCAATGGCATTGGAGAGCGGGCAGGCAATGCCTCCCTGGAAGAGATTGTGATGGCGCTCAAGACACGCCATGACCTGTTCAATCTGACCACCCGGATTGATACTACGCAAATCTATAAGACCAGTCGCTTGGTTAGCGAACTGACGGGTTTTATGGTGCAGCCCAACAAAGCTGTTGTTGGATCGAATGCCTTCCGTCACCAATCAGGCATCCATCAGGATGGGGTGATCAAGAAGGCGATCACGTATGAGATCATGGATCCGCGGGATGTGGGGATTCCGGCCAGCAGGCTGGTACTGGGTAAGCTCAGCGGGCGCCATGCCTTCAGAGAGAGATTAGCGGAGTTGGGACTTGCCTTAGCTGAAGAAGAACTGAATCGGGCCTTCGATGCTTTCAAAGAGGTTGCCGAGAAAAAGAAAGAAGTGACGGACCGCGACATCGAAACCCTTGTGGCTGAGGAAATGCGTACTGCTTCAGAGATCTACCACCTTGATCATATTGGCGTTTCCTGTGGTGACCACGGTATACCGACGGCTACGGTGAGGCTGATTGGACCCGGTGACCAGGTTTTTGCCGACGCTGCCCTGGGCGCTGGACCAGTGGACGCGGTATATAGAGCCATCAACCGCATAATCGGTGTACCGAACAAGCTTACTGAGTTCAGCGTCAGCTCGGTTACAGCCGGGATCGATGCCATTGGCGAGGTGCTGATCAGGATTGAGAGCGACGGCGTGAGTTACACGGGGCGTGGAGCTGCTACCGATATTATTGTTGCCAGCGCCAGAGCCTACATGAATGCCCTCAACAGGTTGTTGGCGGCCAAGAAGAGGAACTCGGTTGACTCTATCTGAGAAAATCCTCGCTGCCCATGCTGGCAAGACAAAAGTCACCCCTGGCGAGCTAGTGAATGTCAGGGTTGATCTTGTTTTGTCTAACGACATTACGGCCCCGATTGCTATCAAAGAATTCAAACGCATTGGAATCAAAAGGGTTTTCGCTCCTCGGAAGGTGGTCATGGTCCCTGACCATTTCACTCCCAATAAAGACATTCCTTCAGCGGAGCAGGCCAAGCTGGTGCGGGAGTTTGCTCTGGAGCAAGGCCTGGTCTATTTCGAGGTGGGCAGGATGGGAATTGAGCATGTGCTCCTCCCAGAGCAAGGCCTGGTGCTTCCCGGCGACGTGGTTATTGGGGCCGACTCTCATACCTGTACCTATGGGGCGGTGGGAGCCTTTGCTACTGGGATGGGTTCAACAGATATTGCCTCAGCCATGGCTAGCGGTGAGATCTGGATGAAAGTCCCTCCAACCATCAAGTTCGTCTATCACGGAAAGCTGGGCCGATGGACCGGGGGCAAAGACCTCATTCTGCATACCATCGGCGCTATCGGGGTGGATGGTGCTCTATATTCAGCCATGGAGTTTACAGGCGAGGCTGTGGCGATGCTGTCTATGGATGGACGCTTTACCATGGCCAACATGGCCATTGAAGCTGGAGCTAAGGCGGGTATATTTAGGGTGGATGACAAGACCATTGAGTATGTCAGACCGAGGGCCAAGCACCCATACAAGGTTTATGAGTCGGACAAGGATGCTGAGTATGCGAGGGTTGTGGAGTACGACGTCTCCAGGCTCGAACCTCAGGTTGCCTTCCCTCATATGCCCTCTAATACGAAACCTATCAGTGAGGTTGGCGAAATCGAGATTGACCAGGTGGTCATCGGCAGTTGCACCAATGGCAGGCTGGAGGACCTGCAGATTGCAGCTCGGATACTCAAGGGCAGGCAGGTGCATCCCAGGGTGCGTTGCATAGTCATTCCTGGCTCCCAGAGGGTTTACCTTGAGGCATTGAGAGAGGGTCTGATCGAGGCTTTCGTCAATTCGGGAGCTGCAGTGAGCACACCTACCTGTGGCCCCTGCCTGGGAGGTTACATGGGTGTTCTGGCGGCTGGTGAGCGTTGCGTGTCGACGACGAATCGCAATTTCGTGGGCAGAATGGGAAGCCCTGATTCCGAGATTTACCTGGCCAACCCGGCTGTAGCGGCAGCCAGCGCTGTGGTGGGAAAGATCGCTGGCCCTGAAGAGGTAGTGGATTGAAGTTGACAGGCAAGGTGCACAAGTATGGCGCCAATGTGGACACGGATGCCATAATTCCGGCGCGCTACCTCAATGTTTCTGACCCTGATGAGCTGGCCAGACACAGCATGGAGGGCATCGATGCACAATTCATTGATAAAGTACAGCCAGGGGATTTCATTGTTGCTGAGACCAATTTCGGCTGTGGCTCATCCAGGGAACATGCCCCCGTGGCAATCAAGGCCTCCGGTATCTCCTGCGTTGTCGCCAGGAGCTTTGCGCGCATCTTCTTCCGCAACGCTGTCAATATTGGCTTGCCTATTCTGGAGTGTGAGGAAGCGGTGGAGGTAACGCAGGCTGGTGATGCTCTGGAGATAGAACTTGAAACAGGCGAAATCAAGAACATCACCAGAGGCAGGACTTTTCATGCCAAACCTTATCCCGAATTCATGCTGGAGCTTATTGCGGCGGGAGGACTGGTCGAACATACCAGGAAGAGGCTCAAGGCAAGGGGAGCAATTCGATGAAGTTCAGCATAGCTGTGCTGCCCGGTGATGGTGTTGGTACTGAGGTAGTAGCGGAGTCGGTAAAGGTTCTGGAGGCGGTTGGCAACGGATTCGGTCACGAGTTTCGTCTTCTCCATGGTCAGATTGGTGGTGTTGCCATTGACCAGCATGGAGTAGCGCTGACTAAAGACACCCTGAAGATGTGCAAGCGATGTCATGCAGTTCTACTGGGGGCTGTGGGTGGTCCTAAGTGGGATGATCCTTTAGCTGAAGTCCGCCCGGAGGATGGCCTCTTGGCGTTGCGAAAGGAGCTGCGGTTGTTCGCCAATCTGCGGCCGGTAAAGGTCTTTCCTATGCTTGTCAATTCCACCACACTGAAACCGGAGATTATCAGAGGAGTGGACATGGTAGTGGTGCGTGAGCTTACCGGCGGGCTTTACTTTGGCAAACCCAAGAAGCGCTGGCAGACCGCCAAGGGCAGGCGTGC